>CAJUGF010000006.1 GCA_910585915.1 uncultured Bacilli bacterium
ATGCACTTTTTAAGTCGTTATGCATATTATCTATGCACTTCAGATTGATTTAACGGTTAAGTTACTTAAGCATTCTATTCATGGTAATTTTTTGATAATATTTGACTAATTTTTTATTTTATAGAGATTATTTTATAAATTAAAACTATCGTTAATCCCCTATTTTATAAAGATTTTATATAGTTACTTAAGAGATAGTCTCCATCAATATGTAAAACTTTAGCAGGTAAATAAAAATACTCATTTCGTAACATATTCTCATCACTTAAACCTGTATCTTCCGAGCTTTGTTCTTCCTCTTTAATAAGTTCTGTTAAAACCAAATCGTCTAGTTCACTATCTGCATATAACCGAACGTCAACTCCTTTTAAATAACACATACTTCCTTTAATGTTCACTACTTTAAAAATGGTATCATTTTGATAGCTTTTACGAGTAACATAATCACCCTTTTTAATATCCATAGGATCACCAATGTATTATATGAAAAAAAGCCCAAAATGATTCCAAAGGCTTAAAATACAACAATTAATAACAAACGTGATCACTTTTATATTGCAAATAACCATACAAAATAGGACAAATATTTTTAATATCAATACTAGTATTATTTAAACAATAATCAAAAATATCACGTAGCTTGTAACTACCATTTTCTAAAATACAGTATTTAATTTTATAAGGCTCAACTATACAGTTCGAAAATAAATGCATATTCCATTTATCCATATAATTATTTGCTAAATTTGAATATTTTGGAGAATATCCCATAAATTCAAGATGTCTTTTTTGATATCCCCATTGCTTTATTTCATCAATATCATCGTATTTAAAATCTATATTTTCTTCTAAATCTAAGTGTAAAAGAATACTCTCATCCAAAAGACGATCAAAAACTTTATAAGCTCTATTACGATGCAATTTACTTATTTTTAATACTCCAAAATATCCATCTGCGATAAACATTGGAAACCATTTCTGCCTTAAAAAAAAGGCTCCTAAAAAATAAATAAATGGAATAATTGGAATGTAAAAATAACAGTTGATCCAACAATCAAATAAAATTAATAAATTATCTAAGCCTTCAACAAAAAAGACTTTTTCTGACTTTTCAATATATCTTGAATTTCTCCCTATGGCAGGAAATAATCCACCTTGCTTAATAGAATTCAAATTTTTTTCGTTAGTAAAATGAAAAAAACCTTGTTTCGTGTTTGCATTCATTATTATATATTTATCCATCAAATCACCTACGATAATTCAAATAAATTATAACATAAACTTTAAGCAGAAATATATTCAAAAATGTCTTGAAAAACCTGACTAGGAAGCTCTTCTGCTCGAACATTATCAGAAAAGCCATACTTTTGAAGAACACATAACACTTTGTTCCAATCATAATTTTTCAAATTATTCTTAAGTGTCTTTCTTTTACTAGCAAAACAAACCTTCAAAAAAGAAAAATAGGCATCGGTGTTAATTGGATTATTTTCTTTTTTCTCAAATAGAACCACAGCACTTTCCACATTTGGAATAGGATCAAAACATTCACGAGATACATCAAACAATTTCATTACCTGAAAATAGTAATTCAAATATACAGTAAAATATCCATAATCTTTTGTATGAGGCTTTGCACTAAATCGAAGAGCCACTTCTTTTTGAACTAATAAAACCATTTTTGAAAGTTTTAAATCAAAAGACAATAAATGTTCAATAATAGGTGTCGTTATATAATAAGGAATATTAGCTATAACATATAATTTATCATAAGAAAAGTTTTTTAAATCCTTATTAATATTTCTACTTAAAAAATCTGCAAAAATAATACGATCTGTATAATGAGATAAAATAGGACGCATACGCTCATCGATTTCATAACCAACATACTGGCAATTTTTCTGAATTAAATACTTAGTTAAAGCTCCTTTTCCAGGACCAATCTCTAAAATCAAATTATTTGATCCAAATTCCACACTATCAGCTATTTTTTGAAGAATTCCTTCATCTTTTAAAAAATTTTGTCCCAAACTCTTTTTTGCAGATATTTCCATAAAATCACCAGCACTAACGTAACAAAAAAACATAAAAAAAACAAGCCTAGGAACCCCAACCTTGTCTTAAAATATCATAACGAATTGACTTTCTTCCCACATACTGACGTGCATAAGCTTCAGTTGGTGTAAGCAAATCCAAATCATTACCAAGAACGCCTCGATCTAAAACAATCGCAATAATTGGATCTTGAGACAATGAATTCATTTGAAATCTTACAATTGTCCCACAAGGTAAATTTTTACTAGAAGCAACAATTCGAACTGTACCATAAGTTGGATCAGGATATGTATCCGTTCCATCTTTTACATAATAATCAGCTCTACAAGATAACTTACCACTACATAATGGACAATTTGCTTCATACCCAGTTAAATCTCCAGTATAAGTATCCTTAGCGCTATAAATGTCATTTCGGATATCTTCCTCTAATTTCATTGCCATCGTAGATAAATTAATCGTTCGATTAGTAGCATCATTAGAAAACCTTGTTTCAATCATACTACTACTAGATTTTGCAACAAATATCATTGCTACAATGACACAAGCTCGAACAATTTGGGATGACTTTTTTAATAAATATCCCAAAATTCCTCACCTCAAATCATAAAAACATAATATCACTAATGTGATACTTTGTCAAAAATCACAAGAATATTTTCATTGGTAACTTTTTCTACTTGACTAACAGAAACTTTTAACTCGTCTGCAATAAATTCAGCAATATTTTTTACATATTTTGGAGAATTCTGCTGCCCACGATATGGATGAGGAGTTAAATAAGGACTATCAGTTTCTAGCACAATATGAGAAAAAATTGATGGAAGCAATTCTTTTAACTTACTATTTTTAAAAGTAACTACTCCGTTTATTCCTAATTTAAATCCCATGTTAATATAAATATTAGCAGTTTCCAAACTACCAGAAAAAGAATGAATAACCCCTTTAACAGAATGCTTCTTTAATATATCAATTGTATCCTTAGTTGCTTCTCTAGAATGAATAACAACAGGTAAATTATATTTCTCTGCTAATTCTAATTGAAGCTCAAATAACTGTTTTTGATCATCTTTATTTTCCTTCGTATAGTGATAATCTAAACCAATCTCACCAATTCCCAAAACCTTGAAATTATCTAAATTTTCTCTTAAAAACTCTAAATCAGAAGTTTGATAATTAGAAGCATATTCAGGATGAATTCCAAGAACCCCATAACAATTATCATGACTTGCTATAAAATGTATAATCTCCTGATTACTAGTTATATCAACACCACCTAAAATATAATGAGTCACACCATTAGAATTAGCTTCAGAAAGAATTTTTTCCAAATTATCATAATACTCTTGAAATAAATGACAATGCGTATCCCATAAATCCATAACTATACTCCTATTTTTCTATCACAATTCTCTGAAATAATACCTGTGGATCCAAAACGTCATAAATTAAATCAGAAGTAAATTGATTATTATCAATACTTTGATTAATTTGTCTCAAAATTTCTTTTCCTGTATCAGGTAAGAAAGGTGTAATATAAATTGCAGTAACTCTTATAGCTTCCAATAAATGATACAATACAGTTTCTAATCTTTCCTTCTGTTTTTCATCTTTTGATAAAATCCATGGCATCGTCTCATCGATATATTTATTACTGCGACGAAGAAGATCAAAAATTTCGTCAATTGCTCTACCAATTTCTAAATGATCCATCCGCTTTGTAACCCGTTCATCTAAAGTATTAATAGAACAGATTAATTCTGTATCAACATCTTCTGTGACATTACAATACGCAACATGCCCATCAAAATACTTTTTAACCATAGCAATCGTACGATTAATCAAATTACCTAAAACATTCGCCAAATCAGAATTAATACGTTCAATGATCAATTCATTTGTAATATTTCCATCATTGCTAAAAGGTATTTCATGAAGAACATAATAACGAATTGCATCAACACCATATTGCTCTACTAATTCATCAGCATATAGTACATTCCCTTTACTTTTACTCATCTTATCATTTGCCATTAAAAGCCAAGGATGACCAAATATTTTCTTAGGAAGCGGTAAATCCAAAGCCATTAAGAAAATAGGCCAATAAATCGTATGAAATCGCAAAATGTCTTTTCCAATTAAATGCAAATCCGCTGGCCAGTATCTCTTAAATTCTTCTGTTACTTCATCAACATCATATCCAATATTCGTAATATAATTAGTTAAAGCATCCAACCAAACATATACAACATGCTTTGAATCCATTGGAACTTTAATTCCCCAATCAAAAGACGTTCTTGATACACACAAATCTTGAAGTCCTGGACGAATAAAATTATTAAGCATTTCATTTTTTCTAGACTCAGGCTGAATAAAATCAGGATGTGAATCTAAATATTCCTCTAAACGTTTTTGATATTTTGACATTTTAAAAAAGTACGCTTCCTCACTTTTTTCTACTACTTCTCTCCCACAATCAGGACATTTTCCATCCACTAATTGACTATCAGTAAAAAAAGATTCACAAGGAACACAATAAAGACCTTCATATTTTCCAAGATAAATATCTCCTTGTTGATATAATTTTTCAAAAATATGCTGAACCACTTCTTCGTGATGAGAATCAGTGGTTCGAACAAAACGATCATAAGAAGTATTCATTATATCCCAAATATTTTTTATTTCCCGGGAAATATTATCACAATACTTTAGTGGAGTAATCCCTTGTTCCGCTGCTTTATTCGCAATTTTTTCCCCATGTTCATCAGTACCTGTTTGAAAATAAACATCATATCCTTTTAAACGCTTAAATCTAGCAATAGCATCTGCAAGAACAATTTCATAAGTATTTCCAATATGAGGCTTTGCAGAGGTATAAGCTATTGCAGTAAAAATACTAAATTTTTCTTTCATTTTCTTTCCTCCTAATAAAAAAAATCATGAACAAAAGGACGAGATAATCCCGTGGTACCACCTTTATTCATGATTTAACATGCACTTTCCTTCTTAACGTGAAGACACCGTTTTAGCTCCAGAACCATCTTCCATACTTCATTTCATTTACTTTCACCAAACGTAAACTCTCTAAAGAAAATCCATACTTCTCTTTCCTTCATCACCAAATATATAAAAATTCTAGCATAAAAACTTAAGAAATGTCAATTTTATTAGCAATCATTGCACCTACAAATTTTGCAAACTGCTTTTCTTCTTTTAAAAATGATTTATCCTTAACAAGAACAGTCAATCCCAAACAATCAATCGAAGAAATTATCGGCTGAATATAAAAATACCCTTCAATTTCAAAATCTCCTAAAACTATTTTTCCATAACCACTTGACTCATAGCTCTCACGATTTTGTATAAAATCCAACAATGTTGAATTTAAATTAGCATTTTGCAAATCAAATTTAATATTATCAGAATAAGATACTACTTTGTCTCGATCAGTAATCACCATCCCAAAATCCATAACCGATGGCACTATTTCACATAACTTACTAGAAAAATCCGCATATTCCAAAACCTTTGAATACTTTTTTAAAATAATCTGATTTTCTTCTGTAAAAATTTCTAAACTTTCACCATCACGAATTCCTAAATGCCTGCGAATCTCCTTAGGTATCACTATCCTTCCCAATTCATCAATTCTTCTTATTACTCCAGTAGATTTCAACTTGTTCACTCCATTCTAATTATATTGTTGGACTAAACAAAAATTTTATACTGTCATTTTAAAAAAATTTAAAATAAAAAAGAGATAATTTTATCTCAATTATAAATATTATATTTACTAGTTATTTTTTCTAAATCATAATGATTTCCATAAATATCAGTTGTATAAATCTTTACTCCACCAGAAATAGCATTAGAGTATCCTGAAGATGTTATGTTAATTATATCATGCAATTCTTCAATTTTTATTGGGCTAAAATTAGAAGAAGATATTTTGTCATCTGACCAATCAAAAGAAGACGCTATAAAATAAATATCTCCACTACTTGATAATGCATACAATGTCTGTATAGCACTTTGCCCTAATCCATCAGTAAAAAATATATCTACAACATTACTAATATTTAATTTGATACCCTGTACTGTTAAATCATATTCCTCAAGAGACATTGAAGGAATATTTACAATTTTATTTTTGTCTATTCCATTCATAGAATTTTCATATTTCAAATATAGCGAACCATCAGTTTCTAAATAAATAGATCGCTTGAAATTCCCAGAGTTACTATAAATTGTAAAAGATGCTTCTTTTGGAGAAATATCTTTTTGTAAATTCTTCAAATAAAGTTCATAGCAATTTAAATCATCTTTATTATTTAAATTTTCATTAGAATTATCCATATCTTTTTGATTATTTAAATTTTCTACATTATTATTTATTTCTTCTAAATTTTGTTTTGAAGAATTTATAACCTTGTCATAGTACAAATATCCACCTAACCCAACAATACAAATACTTAACAGAATTATAACTATATTCTTTTTCACTAAATCTCAACTCCTTTTCCATATATTATAAACTTATTTTAAAAAAAATCATAAAGAGAACGCTATAATTATTTTCATTTTACATTTTTCATATATAATTTCAAACACATGTTCTGCTTCATTGGATATTACTCCTCCAAATATTTTTACTTCTGAGCGATGTATCACACTTTTTTATTTATTATTTCTTTTGCTCTATCTTAGAGCATAATGTTCATGATAATACTTCTAATAATGATTTTAACATTATTTACACTTCTAGAAAAAAACGAAAAATTATAAAATATCTTGTAAAATCTTATCCATAAGTGGAACAACAGAATAAACAAAATGATCTTTTAAACCTTTGATTAACAAAGAAATATGAATTTTTTTATTTTCGTACTTTAACTGAAATTTTGGATTAATATTATAGGCTTCCAAAAATAATTTATCTCCTTTCACTTGAGAAGAAATTTCTTCTGGAAGTTCAATCATAATTTCACGATCTGTTTGCCATACCCTTGTAATATTCATTTTACGTGCAATTTTCTCAAACCACTCTTCATACATATATATTTCTAAAGAAGAGGATACCTGCCCAAAACGATCCTTTAACTCATCTTTAATCTCTAATAACTTATGGTAACTATCAATTTCATTAATTTTTTGGTGAATTTCAATTTTCAAGTCTTCATCCATAACATAATCATCACTAATATGTGTTTCTACATTAATAAGTGATTTGGTTTCTTCATCCTCTGCTTCCACTTCTTCTCCACGAAGTCTCATCATTTCTTCTTCAACCATTTTCATATAAAGTGAAATTCCCACTGTATCAACAAAACCAGCTTGTTCACTACCAAGTAAATCTCCAGCTCCTCGAATTGCCAAGTCACGCATTGCAATACGATAACCACTACCAAGTTCTGTAAATTCCTTAATTGCTTGTAATCGTTTCACTGCTACTTCATTTAAAATACGTCCTTGATTATACATTAAATAAGCATAAGCAATTCGATTACTTCGTCCAACACGTCCTCGTAACTGATATAATTGACTAAGTCCAAAATGATCTGCATCATAAATAAGCAAAGTATTAGCATTAGGAATATCTATCCCCGTTTCAATAATAGTTGTACAAAGCAAAATATCAAACTCATGTTGAATAAAAGAAGACATAATATTTTCAAGTTCTACTTTCGACATTCTTCCATGAGCAAAGGTAATTCGAGCTTCTGGAACAAGCTTTTGTAATTCATTCATCTTTTTTTCAATCGTAGCAATTTGATTATACAAAATAAAAACTTGCCCATTTCTCGAAAGTTCCTTATAAATAGCATCCTTAATCAATAAAGGATTCTCTTCTACTACATAAGTTTGTACAGGATAGCGATTAACAGGAGCTGTATCAATAATTGATAAATCTCGCAATCCACTTAGTGCCATCTTAAGTGTTCTAGGTATTGGTGTAGCAGAAAGCGTTAGCACATTCACATCATTCTTAAACTTCTTAATCTTTTCTTTATGAGTAACACCAAATCGTTGTTCCTCATCAACAATAAGCATTCCTAATTTTTTAAATTCAATATCATCGCTTAACAATCGATGAGTTCCAAAAACCAAATCAATTGTACCATTTTTAAGACCTAATAAAATTTTCTTAGTTTCTTTCGTGGTAGTAAAACGATTTAAAAGAGCGATTTCAATTGGATAATCCTTAAATCGTTCACAAGCAGATTCATATTGTTGCTTACTCAAAATAGTAGTGGGACATAAATAAAAAACTTGTTTATTATTCAATATAGTTTTAAAAATACCTCGAAAAGCTACCTCTGTTTTTCCAAAACCAACATCTCCACAAAGTAAACGATCCATTGGAACAGGACTTTTTAAATTTTGATCAATATCTTGTATAGCACGCACTTGATCATTCGTTGGTTCATATGGAAAACTAGATGCAAAAACAGCTTCCTCCTCATAATCGCGATAAGCATCACCTTTAATACTACTTCGTGCAGCATAAAGTTTAATTAGTTCTTCAGAAATATCATGAATTCTCTTTTGAATAGAACGCTTTTTATTAACCCAAGTTGTAGAATTTAACTTATTAACTTGTGGTTTCATTCCATCCTTATCAGTATATTTATAAATCGTCGAAATCTTCTCAACAGGAATATATACTTTATCATTACCTGCATAATCAATCTGAATATAGTCTTTCTTTAAACCTGATTGTGTAAGTGTCACCACTCCATGATAAACTCCAATTCCATGAGCACGATGAACAACATAATCACCTGCTTTTAAAGCATCTAAGGCATTTACCTTTCGTCCAATTCGATAATTATTCTTATAATGAATAGTTGTATCACGTATTTTCTCAATATCAAACTCTGATATCACAACATAATTTTGAAATAGAAATCCATGATTTATCTTCTTCTTAGATATATAAATGACATTTTCTGCCAATGAAGAAAGATCAAAAGAAAGGACTTGATCAGAAAATAACTCCTGAATCTGTTTTATCTGATTATCTTTAGATAAACAAAATATTACAAATTTTTTATGATACAATTGCTGCAATACAAAATCTTTTAAAGAATTAAAATCACCATTAAAATTTTCAATTTCCTTAGAATCAAATTGTTGTACATGATCCGATGAAACAGATTGATCAAAACTATTAATAGAAAAAGAATACTCTGGCCGAATATCTTCCCATGAAAACATATATTTTTTATCTTTTTCATCTTTACTAATACGATATTGAAACATATCATCTTCTAATTTTTCATAGCTTGTCTTAATTTGATGTGAATCCTTAAAAATAACGATAGGAGAATTCAAAAAATCATAAAGAGAACTATTATTCTCTGTCAAAATTTCTTGATAAGGATTTATAACTACATCATTTAAATAACTTAAAGAAAGTTGCGACGATTCATCAAAAGTACGAATAGAATCAATTTCATTTCCAAAAAATTCAATACGTAAAGGATGTTCTTCATTCATAGGATAAATATCAATTACATATCCTCGTATCGCAAATTCTCCAGTAGAAGTTACCAAAGACTCTTGTTTATAACCAAATTGAAGTAAAATATCATGAAATTTATCTCGCTCTATAACATCACCTTTCTTTAAAGAAATTTTCAACAAATCTTTTTTCTTTAAATCAGGTAAATAGCGCAAATAACCAGTTAAATTAGTTACAACAATCCAATTTCCATTACTAACTTTATCTAATGTTTCTAAACGCTTCATCTTTAACTCTGGAGAAATAGCAACAGCAACAGAAGTTAAAAAATCATCCATTGGAAACAATAAAACATGATCAGTATAAGTTTCTAACGAATTATAGATTTGATTGGCTTCATATAAGCTACTAGTAACAACCAAAATGCTTTTTTGAAACTGTTGATAAGCTTCTAACACACAAAAAGCGTTTAACTCCCCAGTTAAACCTTGAATAACTTGCCCATTAGTAAAATGAAAAATATCAGTATACATGATACCATCTCCTCAAGACTGATTCGCAAAGTTCATTGTTTTATCAGCACCATTTAAAATAAAAGAAGTAATAATATCAGAATACATATCATAATGATTGTTCAAATATTCCATTTCCTTCTTAGAAAATTTACTTAATACATAATCCGCAGTATCTCTACTTCGATCATGGGAAATACCAATCTTCAAACGACAAAAAGAATTAGTACCTAATGAACTAATAATTGATTTAATCCCATTGTGGCCACCAGCAGAACTATTCTTTTTTAAACGACACTTACCAAAAACCAAATCCAAATCATCTTGAATAATTAAAACATCTGCCATTGCTATATCATAAAAATCAATAACTTTTCGAACAGAATTACCAGACAAATTCATATATGTCAAAGGTTTCAAAAACATAACCTTTTCTGACCCAACAGTTACAATTTGATACATTCCATCAAACTTCTTTTTCCAGTCCCCAAACTCTAAGTAATGATCAACTACCATAAACCCAATGTTATGTCTAGTATTCTCATACTCCTTAGAAGGATTTCCAAGACCCACAACTAACTTCACTTAAATCACTCTCCCTCAAACAAACCTTGATAAGTAGATAATGTATCTAAAAAAATCGGTTCATGAACCTTAAGGCCTAAATTACCTCTTTTAATAGCACGAAACAAAACCAAAAAAGCCTTCTCGCCTTTTTTAGGATAAACAAAATAAAGATCTTTTACTCTCAAATGATGCATTTCCATATAATAAAATGTTTCTTGCATACGTTCTGGAATATGAACTAAATAAAAATTCCCCTTATCTTTTAATGCTCCAGAAGCAATTTTGATAATCTCCTCCAAACAGATTGCTACTTCATGACGTGCTATTTGTTTTAATGGCTCTTTATTTAAAAAATGTTGATCATGATATTTAAAATAAGGAGGATTACATGTAACAATATTAAAATTATTTCCCGGGAAATAATCATTGAAATTCATAATGTTGTCACAAATTAATGTAATTTGATCATCTTTTTTGTTTATAACTACCGATTCTTTTGCTAATTCATAAATATCTGGTTGTAGTTCAACACCATAAATAGGAAGAGTAGTTTTAGTAGAAAGAATCAAAGGAACAACAGCATTACCTGTACATAAATCCAGTAAATTATTATCAGATTTATGGAATCTTACCATTTCTGCTAGCAAAATAGAATCAATAGAAAATTTAAATCCTTCATCAAATTGATAAATTTTCATATTGTGATAATCATATAAATCATTTAGTAGCTTTTTCATCTGCAGATATCTCCTTATATTCTCCGCCAACTAATATTTTATACTTACGATTCAATATATCAATGCTAGATACTATTCCTATTTCACCATCAATATCAAGTTTTTGACCAACAGAAGGCATACCCTTTTGACACCTTGCATATTCCTCATCTTCATAAGCCAAACAACACATAAGTCTACCACAACAACCATTAATCTTTGATGGATTCAAAGCCATATTTTGATTTTTTGCCATATTCATAGACACAGATTCCAAATGATTTAGAAAACTAGAGCAACAAAGAGATCTCCCACAAGCACCAATTCCACCAATTTCGCAAGCTTTATCACGAGCGCCAATTTGCCTTAGTTCAATTCGTGTTCGATATATAGCAGCCAATTTTTTAGCTAAATCACGAAAATCCACCCGTTCATCAGCATAAAAATTAAAAATCAACTGGTGACGATCAAAGGTAAATTCTGAATCAAAGAAAGACATATTCAAATGTAATTCATTAGCAAATTTTTTAGCATTCTTTAAAGCCACCTGTGCATCTCGACAATTTGATAAATACTGCTCGTAATCTTTTTTTGTGCTTATACGAACAATTTTTTTCAAATTTTCTTTAAAACGCTCAGCTTTTTTTTCATCTTCAATTTTACTAACAACTTTTCCAAACTGTAATCCTTTTTCTGTTTCTACAATTACAGTAACATTAATCGGAATTTTCAAATCTTGACCATTAAAATAATAGACTTTTCCCTTATCACGAAAAGTTACTCCATATATATTCATATTATGACCTCGTCTCCAATACAAATCGATCTAATAAAAGATTAATATTTACATTATAACCTAATTCTTGTTCTAATGCCTCAACTAATTTTAATTGTTTCAAAAAGAAAGCTGCATCCTTTTTTAGTAAAAATCGTAGATCTGAATATTCCTCAGGTAATGGAGATAAATTCATTACGTCTTTATAAAGGAAATAATAAATTTGAATTATACATTGAAAAAATCGCAAATAATCTTCTTTAACAAAATTTTCACGAGTTAGAAATTCTCTATTATCTAAGACAGAAAGATCATGAGATATATGAACTTTTTTTAAATAAGCAATAGCAAAAGACAAAATACATTCATCGGCTACCCCAGACTCTTCATAAAAATTGGAAAAAATCTGACATCTACTTTTTATCGTATCAATAATATTCTCTTTATTATTTGTTAAAAAAAAACCCAATATACCAACTTCTGGTTCCTCAATAAACTTTAGTAGTGTATTAGCTGAAGAAAAATTAAAACGTTCTGAGTTCAAAACAACATACATATTATACTTAGAAAATAAAGGCTTTGTACTAAATTTTTGTTTTAATTCCAAAACTTGATCCTTCTTAATAGTCATACCGTCTGGCCTTATAACTAGCAAACTTGGTAATTGTTCTGTTTGAATTAAATGACATAAATTGCATTTCTGACAATAATCAACATAGTCTTGTTCACAATTAATTCGACATAAAATTTTCTTTAAATCCTCCAAACAATGCTCTTGATCATTTGTTTCAATTAAAAAAGCATGAGAAAGATGATTCTCATGGTAACTTTTATAAATGTTTTCAAGCTGATTACTCATAAATTACCACCCTTTGTGACTATTTTACTATAAAGAAGATAGCAATTAAAGACATGAGTCCTGGAATTCCTAATACAGAAGTAACTCCAACCGTAATAACATTAATTGGTATATAAATATTAATAGAAGAGACCAATAAATTAAAACCATATAATATTAAAAAAGCAACTACTACCTTTTTTAAAGCATTCACTATTTTTTTTATCATCATAAAATCCCTCAATAAATTTTATGAAATAAATGCTAAATTATTCTGATATTTGGCGACGATCATTTAATGCATGCCCTAATGTTACACCATCAATATAATCTATTTCTGCTCCCATTGGTAACCCATAAGACAATCTAGAGATGACAACATTTTTACCTTCAAATATTTTTTTTATATATAAAGTAGTCGTTTCACCTTCAATTGAAGACTTTAAAGCTAAAATAATCTCAGGTTTTTCTAAATTTTCCACTCGTTTAATCAAACTAGATAAATTTATATCATCCGCTCCAATATTTTCTATGGGAGATATAAGACCATTTAATACATGATATACACCATTATAATTACCTACTTTTTCAAAAGAAAAAACATTTTTAGAGTTTTCAATAACACAAATCAAATTTTTTTCACGATTTTCAGAAGAACAAATAGAACAAACATCTTGATCTGTTAAATGTCCACAAACACCACAAGGATGCAATAATTTTTTTGCAGACTTCATATAATCTGAAAAATCAATAATTTCTTCTTCTTTAAACTCCAATGTAGCAAGTGCCAATCTTTCAGCACTTTTTTCTCCAATACCAGGTAATTTCTTATAAAACTCTATAATTCTTTCTAACTGCTCGGGATAAATCATTACATTAAACCATCAAGCATACCAGCATATGCTCCCATCCTTTCTTGAAAAGCAGCATCAATCTTTTTCATAGAATCTTTTACAGCTAATTGAAACATATCAGCTAACATTTCATGATCATCTGGGGCAATAGGATCAGTAAATAATATCTTTACAGAAACCAATTCTTTATTACCATTAAATACTACTTCAATCCAATCAGATTTCCCGGGAAATAATTGTTGATTTAATTCATCCTTCTTTTTTTGTAAATCTCTTTGCATTTTTTGAGCTTGAGCCATAATACTTTGCATATTCATAATAATATTCCTTCTTTCTAAACTATTTCTATTTTATCATGATTAAATATATCTTGAGCAATTTTCTCAATTTGTGAAGTATTTTCAATCATTTCTTCTACTGGTTTTTGAACAAGAGGCTCTTCTTTTAAACTATATGATACCCCATTACGAACATTTTCAATATATTGATTCTTCTCTACTTTCCATTCCTCTTCTGTCAAAGCAATGAATCGCAATTCTTGATCAAAAAATTCACACAAATAATCAGAAATCTCATCAATCCGACGATTAATTAACAAAGCTGTACTTTCTAAATTAGTAACCATAATAGCATTTGTTTGACTTGCAGCAGCAATCGAAGAATCAATAAGTAGATTAATTACATCATCTGGCATTGGAGAGGTAGAAATATCCTCCCAACAACCTTTTAACTCATTTAATAAATCCTTTTTAGCACCACAAAAACAATTATTAATACGAATTTTTTTCAATTCATTCAAAGTATCAAGTTGATTATCATCCTTAGAAAGTGCTTTCTCTTCTATAATATTAGATGGTAAATCATTTCCCAAGCCACTTTTTTCCAAACGAATCTCATCTTTTGAAGTAGCAACCGCTTCATCAGATGAAACTAACCCTTTTATATCACTTTTTTCTGAATCAAAATCGGTGGAAATAGGGATCGGAGAAACATAATTTAATAATACCAACTCTATTAGAATATATGGATTAATATTTATATTAGTTCGATTCATACATTCATTCAATTCAAAAATTAAATTTTTTATTTGTTCATAACTCAAATTAGACTTCATATACTGCATTTTAAGTTGAATGCCATAATCAACTAACTCTTGAATTAATTTTTTAATAAAAATCTTATAATCAGAAGCGCTTGACTTTAACTGATCAAATTGAGATGTGATACTTAAAACATCATTACTCAATAAATTTTTTACTAAATCTTTAATAAAAACAGTAGAAACAGAGCCATAATTACTCAATATATTCTCTATTGTTATGGAAGTAGAATTAGCAGACAACTGATCCAGTAAACTAAGAGCATCACGCATTCCACCCTCAGAAATATAAGCAATTTCTAAAGCTGCTTCTGCAGTAATATCTATATTTTCTTGCTCACAAACATAATTTATTTGACTCTCCAACTCTGCAATCGTAAATTTCTTAAAATTAAACCTCTGACAACGAGACAAAATTGTAATAGGAACACTTTCTATATTAGTTGTAGCCATAATAAATATCACATGAGCTGGAGGTTCTTCTAATGTTAATAACAATGCATTAAAAGCACTAGTTGTCATCATATGAACTTCATCAATAATATATATTTTATATTTACTACTAGTTGGTGCAATTTTAACATTATTAATCAATTCGCGAATTTCATCTACCCCATTGTTAGAAGCAGCATCTATTTCTATAATATCAGAACTCATTGCAAAATTTTTGCAAGAATTACATTCACCACAGGCTTCACCATTAATTGGATTTTCACAATTAATAGCTTTTGCAAAAACCTTAGCAGTACTAGTTTTACCAGTCCCCCTTGGACCAGTAAAAATATAAGCGTGTGAAATTTTTTCATTTTTAACTGCATTTTGCAGCATATTTTTCGAAAATTCTTGCCCTACGATACCTTTAAAGCTATCAGGGCGATACTTTCTATAAAAAACCTTATAGTCCATAAAACCACCTGTAAAAATTATACCATAACTAAGAAATTTTTCTATCTTTTCCGAGCAAAAAAGGAAGATAATAATTCACCATAAGAGTCAGATAATTGATCTTGTTCACAATATTGATATAAAGTCTTATTATATTCCTTTTTGTAATCCAATTTTTCATACAAATAGTAAACATTCTTTATTCTTGATTGATTTATTATGGAGTTACACATGGAACAAGGCTTTAAAGTAACATATAAACAACAATCAGATAAATTCCAACGTTTTAATTTTTTTGATGCCTTTTTTATAGCCAAAATTTCAGCATGAGCCGTAATATCATGTCTTTTTTCACGTAAATTATAAGATTTAGCTATAATTTTGCCATTTTGAACAATAATAGCACCAATCGGAACTTCTTCTATTTTAGAGGCTTTTTTAGCTAAATCAAAGCAAATTTCAAAATATTTTCTTTCCATTTATTCACCTCAAATCTATGTTTCACGTGGAACATATTTATCAACATTCAAAGAAAGTTATAAATTGTTCTTCACTTTTATTATATATTAATTTTCAAAGGTTATAAACGCTAAATTTTATAAAATTTTCAAAAATCGCATTTTTATATAAAGAAATCAATAGGAATTTAAATAATTCTTGAACTATTATCCACAAACAAGATAATAATTTAAAAGGACAAACTTATAAATTCTGTTATCAACAGTTAACGTTTCACGTGAAACATTAAAATAAAAAAATGTATTAAATAAAAAAATACATTTTAAGTATTATAAAGGTGATTTAAAGATAGTAACAGTATATCAGTGTATTTCAAGTTATCAACATATGTTTCACGTGGAACATAAATTAAAGAAACAAAAAAAGTGCACACAAACAGGGATTACATTGGCTGCTATCTTCCGATCCTGACCATTTTGCAATATATTTGTTGCACAAACAAATTATATCAAAAACTATTTAATAAAGCAAATGTATTACTACTCCACAATAAATATTTACCTGCATGTTTAAGTGTAAAACATATTTATCAACTTATTATAAAATAACTAGGATTATAAAAATACAAATATTAATTCCTAACATAATAAAACAAAAAAGTTATGCACAATGTTCCACGTGGAACATTAAATTTTGGAAAAAGAAAAATAAGCAGAATATTAATGAATACAATTAGTTTAAATAGAAATTAGTAAACCTCAATAAAAAGTTGTTAACATATATCTATTTCAAACAAACGCAAGCAAAACAATTGTTCGATTAAATAGAAATCAAAAAAGATGTTTCACGTGGAACATCCTTTTCATTGTTAATTATTTTGTTCTGGACTGTGATCATCTTCAATAGAAGCATTTTCTTCTTCATGATCGACTAAACTAATAGTTGAAACCATTTGATTATTCTTTAAATTAATCAAACGCACTCCCTGTGTAACCCTACCTAATACCGAAACTTGATTCAAAGGCATACGAATTAACATACCAGTATCAGTAATAATAATAACATCTTGATTCTCACAAACTACTTTAAATGCTGAAATACTACCGTTTTTATCAGTAACATTTAAGGCCTTAACACCTTTACTACCACGTTTTGTTCCACGATATTCAGATACACTAGTTTGTTTACCATAACCCTTTACCGTTACAATTAAAACCTTATCTTCATCATTAGCAATCTCAGCTCCAACACATTCACTATCACCAAGATTTATTCCCCTAACTCCTGAAGCTGTTCTACCCATTACTCGCAACTCTGATTCATCAAATTTAACCATACGGCCAGCACTAGATCCTAATAAAATTAAATCACTACCAGTAGTCTTTTTAACAGCTATTAATTCATCATTTTCACGCAAATTAATACAAATTTTACCAGAAGTTCGAATACTATCAAATTCATTAATGTTTGTTTTCTTAACAATACCCTTTTTTGTTACAAATAATAAATGTCTAGCTTCATCTTCGCGTCCAATGTTGATAACACTGTTAATCATCTCATCCTTCTCTATTTGTAACAGATTAATAATTGGCAATCCTTTTGATTGACGATTAAACTCAGGTATCTCATACCCCTTTAATCGATAAACCTTACCTTTATTGGTAAAGAACAAAGCATAATCATGTGTGGACAAGTTGATTAAATGCTCGACAAAATCCTCTTCATTCGTACCCATTCCTTTTACACCAACACCACCACGATTTTGGGACTTGAATGTGTCCACAGTTGTACGTTTAATATAACCTTTGTTTGTAAGAGCAATCATTATATTCTCTTCTGGAATCAACGATTCATCTTCAATAAACTCAATCGCTGTCATATCAATATCGGTTCTTCTTTCATCAGCATATTTATTCTTGATTTCAATTAATTCTTCACGAATAATTGCTAATATCTTTTCTTCACTAGCTAAAATAGCTCGTAATTCATCAATTAATTTTAATAATTCTGCTAATTCATTTTCTATTTTCTCACGTTCTAAACCAGTTAAACGACGAAGTTTCATTTCTAAAATAGCATTAGCTTGAATTTCATCCAAACCAAATTTTTGCATCAATTGTTCTCTTGCAATGACATCCGTTTCTGATTCACGAATGGTTTTAATTACTTCATCCAAATGATCTAAAGCAATTTTCAATCCTTCTAAGATGTGAACACGCTCTTCCGCTTTTCCAAGCTCAAATTGAGTACGACGAATAATAATCTCTTTTTGATAATCAATATATTTAGAAATAATATCTTTTAAAGGCAATACTTTTGGAGTTTGTTGATCTAACATCAAGAAATTAATACCAAACGTTGTTTGTAACTGCGTATGTTTATATAAATTGTTCAAAACAACATTAGCATTCGCATCTCTCTTTAAATAAATAACTACACGAACTGGATTTTCCAAATTAGATTCTTCATGCAAATCACTAATTCCATCAATAATTTTATCTCGTACCAATTCTCCAATACGTTTTTGAAAATCTGCTTTATTCACTTGATATGGCAACTCAGTTACAATAATGCGAGTCTTACCATTATTTTCATCAATTTCCACTTTTCCACGAATCGTAATCGATCCACGTCCAGTTTCATAAGCTTTTTTTATTCCGCTATTTCCTAAAATAGAAGCTCCTGTAGGAAAATCTGGTCCCTTAATATATTGCATCAAATCTTCTGTGGTAACATCATGATTATCAATATACGCAACACAGCCATCAATGACCTCTCCCAAGTTATGAGGAGGAATATTAGTAGCCATTCCTACCGCTATTCCCATAGTTCCATTTACTAAAATATTAGGAAATCTACTAGGAAGAATATCTGGTTCTTTTTCATTTTCGTCAAAATTTGCCGAAAAATCTACAGTATTTTTATTAATATCACGTACCATTTCAAGAGCTAACTTTGGCAAACGTGCTTCTGTATAACGCATTGCAGCAGCTCCATCACCATCCATGTTTCCAAAATTCCCATGACCATCAACCAACATATGTCGAAAACTAAATGGTTGTGCCATACGAACCATAGCATCATAAATAGAAGAATCTCCATGAGGATGATATTTTCCCATAACATCCCCGACAATTCTAGCACTTTTACGATGTGGTTTATCAGGAGTATATCCAGATTCAAACATAGAATATAAAATTCTTCGATGAACTGGCTTTAACCCATCCCTTAAATCTGGTAAAGCTCTTGCTACAATAACACTCATAGCATATTCCATAAAAGAATCTTGAACTTCATTAACAATATTATTTTCAATAATTCTATCCATTATTTACCTCCTAAACATCCAAATTCTGCACAAATGCTGCTTTTTCTTCAATATAGGATTTTCTAGGTAATACATCATCACCCATTAAATCAGTAAATACTTGATCAGCGGCCATTGCATCATCTACAGTAATTCTTTTTAAAACACGATTATCAATATGCATTGTAGTTTCTCTTAAGTCAATCGCATCCATTTCTCCTAACCCTTTAAATCTCTTAACAATCGGTTTCGCATTTGGAGGTAAAGTTGCACGATACTCTGCAAGATCTTCATCAGTCTGAATATATTTAATATTTTTACCATACGTTACGCTGTATAAAGGAGGTTGAGCTGCATACACATAGCCACCTTCCACAATCGGTCTAAAAAAGCGGTAAAATAGCGTTAAAAGAAGAATTCTGATATGACTTCCATCTACATCGGCATCGGTCATAATAATAATTTTATGATAACGAAGCTTTTCAATATCAAATTCATCACCTATTCCAGTTCCAAAAGCCGTAATAATCGTACGAATTTCTTCATTTCCCAAAGCTTTATCCAAACGAGCTTTTTCTACATTAAGGATTTTTCCACGTAAAGGTAAAATCGCTTGTGTTTTAGGAATTCGAGCATCCTTAGCTGTTCCACTTGCACTATCTCCTTCGACCAAAAAAACTTCACAAATACTTGCATCTTTACTAGTACAATCAGCAAGTTTCCCTATAGTATTAAAAGTATCTAATGGTGTTTTTCGTCTTGTAAGTTCACGAGCTTTCTTTGCAGCCAATCGTGCACGAGATGCAACTGTTGCCTTTTCCACAATTATCTTTGCTTCCTCTGGATTTTCCATCAAAAAGCGTTCAAATCCATTACTAAAAACATCATCAGCAATTTTCCTCACTTCTGCAGAACCAAGTTTTCCTTTCGTTTGACCTTCAAATTGAGGATCTGGATGTTTACAACTTACAATCATAGTAAGACCTTCTCGAACATCATCACCTGTTAAAGAATCATCATTTTCCTTTAAAAGCTTATTATTTTTTGCATAATTATTAATGATACGAGTTAAAGCTCTTTTTACTCCATCTTCATGGGTTCCACCATCACCAGTATTAATATTATTAACAAAAGAATAGATGGAAGAATTATAAGAATCGTTATATTGAAGTGCAACTTCAATAATAATGTCATCTTCTCTACCTTCAACATACACAATATCATCATGAATTGGAGTTTTATTCTTATTTAGCATTTGTACATACTCAATAATTCCACCATTATATAGGAATGTTGCACTTTTCTCTTCTTCTCGCTCATCAATTAGCTTAATCTGCAATCCCTTATTCAAGAATGCTATTTGTTGCAACCGATTTGCAAGTGTTGTGAAATTAAATATCGTTGTTTCTTGAAATATCGTACCATCTGGTTTAAATGTAACACTAGTTCCCGTACGATCCATAGCACACTTATCAATCACCTTTAGTGGTTCCACTGGATGCCCGCCATTTTCAAATCGCTGATAATGAACCTCTCCGTCACGATAAACTCGTACCTCTAACCAATCAGATAAAGCATTAACAACACTAGCTCCAACTCCATGAAGACCTCCACTTACTTTGTAGCCTCCACCACCAAATTTACCACCTGCATGAAGCACAGTAAAAATAGTTTCTACAGTAGATAAACCAGTTTTAGCATTAATACCCGTTGGCATTCCTCTACCATCATCTTTAACAGTAATGGTATTTCCTTTTCCAATGATAACTTCGATATCATCACAATATCCAGCCAAAGCCTCATCAACTGAGTTATCAACAATTTCCCATACTAAATGATGTAAACCAACCTCACTTGTAGTACCTATATACATACCTGGACGTTTTCTTACAGCTTCTAGACCTTCTAGAACTTGAATATCATTATCATTATAATGTGCATTTTCATTGTTCATGTTCTACTACCTCCATCACTTTCCCATTTTCAACACGAAAACTTCTATAATTTTTATTATCAACGCCACGAAATTGATTCAAATTCGTAATCGTTATAAACACTTGAATTTCTTTAGGAATATAATTTAAAATATTTTGAATTTTTTCCTCATCCAACTCACTGAACAAATCATCTAAAATTAAAATAGGATAATATCCCTTTTGCTTCTTAAATAATTCAAGTTCAGCAAACTTC
This sequence comes from uncultured Bacilli bacterium, assembly GCA_910585915.1. Lineage (GTDB taxonomy): Bacteria > Bacillota_I > Bacilli_A > RF39 > UBA660 > MGBC162267. Next base: position 21,723 of record CAJUGF010000006.1, read on the forward strand.
ATAGCAATAATAGCATTCTTTTGTTGACCTTCCGATCCATACTCTTTCAAATCATTTTCATCTAAGGAAAATATTAAATCATCCGTATGAATTCCAATACTTGTCTTACCAAAAGTTAAATCTTTTTTTAATGTTTTTTGATAAAGATTCACTAAATCTTTTTTAGAAAGATCAGAATAATCAGATAAATAATTTATTTTCAAAAAACCTGTTCCAGCAATAACAGTGTAGATTTGAGATAAATAATTATTAATAAGAGACACAAAATCATTACGTCTTTGATAAATTTTTAAACCATAATCAATTAATTTATCAGTCAAAACATCCAAATAAGAACTACTATTATTTCCATTAACTAATAATTGCTTTAAATAAGCATTTCTCTGCTTCAAAACCTTATTATAAAGATTTAAGTCTTTTAAATAACTTAAATCTAACTGAGAAATATCAATATTTAAAGTTTTTCTTCGGATAGAAGGTGTATCTTTAATAACTTTCAAATCATTTGGATGAAATAAAATAATATTAATTTTTGATACATAATCGCTAAGTTTTGAAACATTGGTATTATTAATTTGTACTTTTTTTCCTTCTTTACTAAGAATTAACTTATAGTTAGTTTCAAAACGGTTATGCACATTTCCCTCTATTTTTGCAAGTGAAGCATTTTTTAAAATTAAGGTTTTATCATTAACCAAACGAAAACTTCTTGTAAGACCAAGAACATAGATAGATTCTACTAAATTTGTTTTCCCCTCTCCATTATTTCCATGAATAATATTGAATGAGGAATGAAATTTCAATTTTAAAGCTTCATAATTTCTAAAATTAACTAGTTTTAAATCCTCTATCCACATAATTTTGCCTCTTTTTTAGCCATATACAAAAATAATAGGTATTCGTGTACCTCTATACCTATTAGAATTATAACATAAATTAAAATCATTTAAAACAATTTTTGTCATTTTTTCGTCCTCTTAAAACAGATTCTAAACGAGTTGCTCGAAGAACTTGATTATCTAAAATTCCATAAGACATACTAAGAACAACACGACTACCATTTTTAAATTCTATCAACATTTTATCTCCAATTCTAGAATATTGATTAATTTTAGATAATGCAATCCATGAACAAGATTCTTGTCTTGGCGATTTTGTTGGAAAAAAGATCATTTCACTACTCTCTTCAACAATAACTGGAGCTTTATAAGAAATTCCAATTAACTTTTCAGTTCCTTTTTGTCTACCAGCCAAAGAACTACCAAAATACGCACAACTATCTTCCATGATCTCGTTTGCTAACTTATCCACAAAAAAATGATCATTTTCTTCAAATACCTCTGTTTTATTCTTAAGCGCAATCAAAGCTAAAGTACTAGAATTAATTTCATAATTTTCCACCATTTCACCCCCTAACTCGGAAAATTGATAACTATAATAAATGACAAAAGCAGAATAATTTGTCGAAAAAGAAAAGAGCTAACAATAATTGTAGCTCTTTTAATATCCTGAATGAACCAATAAAGAATCATCATTTTGAATCCAAGACTTCACTTCAATAGTATGATAAGTATCTTTAGTTTCTCTTACAATAACTCGTTCTATTCCTGAATTAATTATCATTCTTTTACACATCGAACAACAATCATCCCCTTTAACATAACCTCCACCATCTACTTCTATACTACATAAATATAATGTACTTCCAAGCATTTGACTTCGTGATGCACTAATAATTGCATTTGCTTCTGCATGAACACTACGACAAAGTTCATAACGTTCTCCTCTTGGAATATTATTTTCTTGACGAATACAACTTTTTAAATCACAACAATTTTTTCTTCCTCTTGGAGCCCCTACATATCCAGTAGCTATTATTTCATCATCTTTTACAATCACAGCTCCACGAGTTCTTCTTAAACATGTTCCTCTTTCTGAAACACTTTCTGCCAAATCCAAATAATAATTAATCTTATCTCTTCTCATTATACTCTTCCTTTAAAAGGATTTTAACACAAAATAAAAAGATACAAAAGTATCTAATTAATAAGTTTTTATAGGTAAAATTAATTGAATTAAAGATTCATCTTTCAAAGATTTCATAACAATTGGCTTAACATCATTATTGAGTAATATTAATATATCTTCATCTTTTAGTGTTCTTAAAGCTTCTAACATATATTTAGCACTAAAGGAAATATCAATATTTGATTTTTCACTAGTTTCAACCATTAATTTCTCTTCAGTTTTACCAATTTCACTAGCATAAGAATTAATAATCATTTCTTTATTCTCTATCTTCATCTTGATAATATTTTTATCTTTTCCTTGAGTTAATAAAGCAGCACGATCTACTGCAGAAGCAAAATCATTCTTTTTAGTTTGAACAATAATTTCAAACTCTGTTGGAATTAAATTTGAAGTATTTGGATAAGTTCCAGATAACAAATTAGTTTGAAAAATTATATTCTTATATTTAAATAACACCTTATTATTAAAGATATGCATTTCAATTTCTTCATCATCTACAATAATTTTTTCTAGTTCTATAATATTCTTCCCTGGGATAACAATATTAACATCATTTACAACAGGATTATCAAGTTTAATATTTTTTTTCGCTAAACGATAAGAATCTGTTGCAATACATTCTAACACGTCTCCAGTAATTTTAATATTAATACCAGTTAATAATGGTCGTAACTCTTGAGTAGAAATAGCAAAACTTGTTTGATTAATAATAGTTTTAAACAAATCCCCTTTTAAAATAATAGGATCTTTATGTTCTTCTAATCTTAAATTTGGATAGTCACTAGGATCTAAACAATTTAAATTATATTGGTTATAATCAGAATAAATTTTTATTTTTAAACTGTCTATAACTTCAAAGTTAATCACATCACTAGGCATCTTTCTAATAATTTCCAGAATATATTTACTACCTATGATAATAACTCCCTCGTTATCAACATTCTTAATTAACTTTCTTTCAATGAAAGATTGAATAGCAAGTTCAGAATCACTTGCAGTTAAATAAAGCCCTTCTTGCTTTAACTCAAATTTAATTCCATTTAATACAGGAATTACATTTTTAGTAGATACCCCTTTTATTACATTATTTAAGTTTTCTAATATTATGTTTTTATCAATTGAAAATTTCATTTTCATTCCTTCTTTCTTTTTATTTAAATATATTAGTAATAATAATGCTGTTTATAATGTGCATAGCTTTCATTTTTTCAATATTTGCTAATCAAACTTTAAAAAATGTGTGTGGATAATTATACAGATTTAAAAAAATTATCCACTAAATCTTATTTTTAATTTCTTTAATTGTATTAGCAAGTGTGGGATTTGTAATTAAATCCTTCTCTATTTTATCACATGCATGAATAACTGTGGAATGATCTCTTCCCCCAAATTCTAATCCAATTCTAGGAAATGTCTCATCAGTAAGAACGCGAGATAAATACATTCCTATCTGTCTAGGATAAGCAATATTGGCACTCTTTTTCTTTCCTTTTAAATCATTCACTGTGATGTGATAATAATCAGCAACTGCTTTTTGTATACCCTCAATACTATTTTGTGAATAAATATTTTTATTAATAAAATCTTTTAAAGCTTCGTTAGCAAATTCTAAATCAATATGTTCAGGAACAACCATAGCCGTATAAGCCATTAAACGGTTAATTGCCCCTTCTAAGAAACGCACATCATTTTGACAACTATTAGCAATAAATTCAATAACATCATCATCCACTTTATTAGCAATACTTGTATTAACAAGTTTCTGTCGAATTATTTTACAACGAAGCTCAAAGTCTGGAGGATAGATATCCACAGGAAGTCCCCACATAAATCGACTCCGAAGTCGTTCTTCTAATATTTTTAAATCATCTGGGGATCGATCTGAACTAATGATAATTTGCTTATTAGCTTGATGAAGAGCATTAAATGTGTGAAAAAATTCCTGCTGAGTCTTCTCTGCTCCAACTAAATATTGAATATCATCAATAATGAGGACATCGACATTTCGATATTTATTCTTAAACTGATTAGCATATTCAACGGTATTATTCTTGTTTTCCACATTTGCAATTCCCGTATAATCGTTCATAAACATATCACTAGTTGTATAAAGCACTTTTTTATTAGAATGATCTACGATATAATTCCCAATTGCATGCATTAAATGAGTCTTCCCTAACCCACTTTTCCCATATATAAAGAGCGGATTATGAATTTTTCCAGGTTGTTCAGCCACTGCCATACCTGCCACTTTTGCAAGGCGATTAGAATCTCCAACCATGTAATTATCGAAGTTCAACTCTGAGATCAAATTGGATTCCCATAATTCCTCAATAACAGGAGAAGTATCGTTTATTAAAGTATTTTGGAAGTTATCCACAATATTATTTTCTTCTTCTAATAAAAATTCAATATCAAAATTAATACCAGTAAGTTTAAAAAAAGTTTCTTCAATTAAGGAATAATAGTTATCTCCAAGGATTTTTTTATGTATTTCCATTGGCACTTGAATCTTTATTTTATGTTGATAATGATCGATTGTTAATATAACAAGATCATGAAACCAAGCATGAAAAGATGCAGCATTTATCTCTTTATAGATAGAATCAAGAAAATTTTGCCATAAGTTATCAATGTCTGTCTTCAACCTTCCTCACCCCACATCCCACATGCTTTTTATCCACTTCATTGTAACGCAATTTAACATTCGAAAACAAGTAGGAATATCAAATTCACACTCCACCAACAGATTATCAACAGATACAAATCCTTATTCTAACAGACAAAAACATAGTTATCAACATTATCCACAAAATACAATTTAAAAGTTATAAACATAGATAATTTATCAACGTTGATAATGTGTAATGTTATAAACATAAATGTGAATATGTAGATAAAGCATTATTCCTTGACTTTTCTTTCGTTATAATATTATAATAAGGGAGCTTTAAAAAAAAGGAGGGACCAAAATGAAAAGAACTTATCAACCAAATAAACGTAAAAAAGCAAAAAAACATGGCTTCTTCGCTAGAAAAGAAACTAATATATTAAAAAGAAGAAGAAGAAAAGGACGCAAACAATTATGCAAATAAACCACATTATGTGGCTTTTTTTATAAGGAATGAAAAGTAATGAAAAAATATGAAGTTGTGAAAACTCATGAAGAATTTAACCAGATTATCAAAAATGGAGAATATATTAGAAATTCTTTTTATAATATATATATAAGGAAAGGAAACTTTAATTATCCACGTTTTGGTATTGCCGTTGGAAAAAAATTAGGAAACGCAGTTTTTAGAAATAAACAGAAGAGAAGAATGCGCATGATTTTGACCAGTCAAAAAAAAGAGTTTTCAAATGGTTATGATTATATTATAATAATGAAAGAGAAGACCAAAGAAGCAAGTTATACTGAATTAGAAAGTATGCTTTTAGATCTTTTAACAAAAAGGAGATAACATGAAACATAAAAAACAAATATTAAGTGTTTTATTAGTAGCTATTATTTTATGCACTAGTGGTTGTGGTAATAGTAATTATATAAAATCTGGAGACAATAAAGTAGTAATCAATGAAGAAACAGGTCAGAGTTTACAAAAAGACATATTATGTAAACCTGGAGAAGAAAATCTATATAAAACATATGAGCAATATAATGATCAGTTAAATGTAAGATTAGAAGATCTGCCAACCTGTAAGGATTTTAAATTAAATTCTGTGCCATATCATAGCCTTTGGGAATCAATTTTTGTAAAACCGCTTGCTTGGATTATTTTACAAGTTGGATACCTATTGAAGAATTTTGGATGGGCTGTAATGTTAGTAGGTTTATTAATTCGTTTAATTCTATTTCCCTTGTCCATTAAAACGATGCGTCAAGCAGAAAATATGAAAAAAGCGAATCCAGAAATTAAAAAAATTGAAAAAAAATATGCCAATCGAACAGATAGTGAAAGTATGATGGCAAAAAGTCAAGAAACCATGCTTGTATATCAAAAATATAAAATTAATCCAGTTAGTGGTTGTCTTGTATCATTCCTCCAAATCCCTTTATTTTTTGCTTTTTTACAAGCAATCAATCGTGTTCCAGCCATTTTTGAAGGCGAATTATTTGGAATGAATCTTGGAATGACACCTTGGAAAGGAATTAATAATGGTCAGTATATTTATATAGCATTAATAATATTAATTATTGCTACAACATATTTTTCCTTTAAAAATTCTATGAATCAAAATCAGAACATGGGAAATAATGAAGTCATGAAACAAATGGATTTTATGTTTAAATTTATGATTGTTATGATTTCAGTAGCATCTTTTAGTCTTCCAACAGCATTAGCTTTCTATTGGATAGTAACCAATGCCTTTATCGTTTTACAAAATTTCTTAGTAAAAAAAGTTTTAAATAAAGAAGAAAACAATAAAAAGGAGCCAAAAAAGCAATCAAAAGAAAAAGTAAAGAATGCTAAAATTGTAAAAGAGATTAAGAAAGCAGGGAAGTAAGAATGGACATAGTAGTAGAAGAAAAAACATTTGAAGAAGCCTTAGAAAAAGCTTTAGTAAAGCTGAATGCCAATCAAAGTGAAGTTGTATATAAGAAAGAAGAAATGACAGGAAAATTATTTAAGTCTTCTTCTGTGAAAGTTACTGTAGCAACCAAAAGAGAAATATTAAATCAAATAAAAGCCTATTTGAAGCAATTAGTTGAAGGCTTAGGACTTAAAATAGAATTAGAAAGCAATATAAGAGAAGATAGTTATAATATAAAAATGTTTTCTGATAACAATCCAATTTTAATAGGGAAAAATGGCCAAACTCTTAAAGCATTAGAAACATTAATCAAGCAAAAATTATTAAAAGATTGGAAAATATATTTTAAAATAAATCTTGATGTTGAAGATTACAAAGAAAAAAGAATTGATTATTTAGAAAAATTAGCAGTTCGTACAGCAAGAGAAGTTAGAAGTACAAAAATCGATGCTACACTTGAAAATATGAATTCTTATGAACGAAGAATAATTCATAATAAATTAACTGATTTTAAAGGGATTATAACAACTAGCGAAGGAGAAGAACCAAATCGACATATTATTATAAAAGCAGAAAAATAATTTCTGTTTTTTCTTTTAAAAATGTTATAATACGACCGAAGGAGAATTTATATGGAAGATACAATATGTGCCATATCAACTAATAGTGGAACAAAAGGGGCTATTTCTATCGTAAGATTAAGTGGAAAAGAAGCCATTTCAATTACAACTAAGATTTTTTCCAATCGTGCTTTTAAAAGTGCACAAAGTCATACAATACATTATGGATACATTGAAGATAATAAAGAAAAAATTGATGAAGTATTAGTTATTAAAATGTTAGCTCCAAAAACATATACCAAAGAAGATATAGTAGAAATTAACTGTCATGGGGGACTAATTGCAACTAATAAAATATTAGAATTACTAATTCTTCATGGAGCAAGATTAGCAGAACCAGGAGAATTTACAAAAAGAGCCTTTTTAAATGGAAGAATTAACCTCTTAGAAGCAGAGTCTGTAAGTGATATGATCAATGCCAAAAGTGAAAATGCTAGAAGTCTAGCAATGAATGGAATCACTGGCAGTCTAACAAAACTAATTCAAAATTTAAGAGATGAAATTGTCTCCTTATTAGCTAACATTGAAGTAAACATTGATTATCCAGAGTATGAAGATGAAATAGTAATTACACATGAAAATATTAAGCCAAAATTAACTCAAATATCTACCAAACTAGAGAAGATTGTAAAAGAATCTCAAAATGGTCGCATAATTAAAGAAGGATTACAAGTTGCCTTTATTGGAAGACCAAACGTTGGAAAAAGTAGCTTACTTAATGCCTTTTTAGAAGAAGAAAAAGCAATTGTGACAAACATATCAGGTACAACAAGAGACATTGTAGAAGGTTCTCTAAATTTAAATGGCTTTATTTTAAACCTAATAGATACTGCAGGAATTCGTGAAACTGAAGATATTGTAGAGAAAATAGGTGTTAATAAAAGTAAAAAAATATTAGAAGAAGCAGATGTGGTCATTTTAGTTTTAAATGGTAATGAACAATTAACCAAAGAAGATAAAAAATTATTAGAAACTGTATCAACTAAACCGCATATAATCTTTTTAAATAAAAATGATTTAGAGCAAAAAATAGAGAAATATTTGCTTAATGAATCACATGTGGTAGAAGGGAACACACTAGATACCATAGGAATAAATCCTCTAAAAGAAAAAATTATTGAAATGTTCCAACTAAATGAATTAGAAAAAAAAGATATGAATTATCTATCCAATGTTCGTCAAATTACCTTAGCAAAACAAGCCTTAATCAATATGGATAATGTACAAAAACAGATTGAGGAAAACATACCAATTGATATGTTAGAAATAGAATTAAAAGAAGCATGGACAAATTTAGGATTAATTATTGGAGAGGCTTACGAAGAGGAATTAATTGATAATTTATTTGCCAAATTTTGTTTAGGGAAGTGAAAAATGATCAGATTAGCCAAACCACAAGATGTGGAACAAATAATGGATATCATCAACGTAATCAAAAAAGAAATGAAAAAGGAAAATAATCCACAATGGAATGATAGTTATCCACTAGAAAATGATTTCATGAATGATATAAAACAAAATGCCTTATACATTATAGAAGAAAATAACAAAATTAAAGCATTTGCATCTATAACAGAAGATTTAGAAGATGACTATGAACACGTAAATAATCGCACCAAAGAAAGATCATTAGTAATACATCGTTTAGCAGTTGCTCAAAACGATAAAAAAAAGGATGCGTTCAGAAATTATTTTCTTTTGCAATGAAAAAAGCTCTTCAAAATAATATATTTTATATCAAAGCAGATACAGAAATTCATAACATTAAAATGAATAATTTATTTCAAAAATTAGGCTTTCAAAAAATGGGGGGAACTACGTTGGTCTGATAATGATGGAATTTACAATTATTATGAAAAGAAACTAGGAAGTGATTAAAATGAAGTACGATTGTATAGTAGTTGGAGGAGGACATGCTGGATGTGAAGCAGCGCATATTGCTGCTTTTATGGGGCAAAAAACACTTTTAATAACAATGAATATTAAAAACATTGCTGATATGCCATGTAATCCATCAATTGGAGGAACAGCCAAAGGAATAATTGTTAGAGAAATAGATGCCTTAGGCGGTTTAATGGGAAGGGTTGCAGATAAATCCCATTTTCAAATAAAGATGTTAAACAGTGCCAAAGGACCAGCTGTCCGATCATTAAGAGCTCAAGCAGATAAAGTTACTTATCCACAAAACATGTTAAAAGAATTGCAAAATACTACTAACTTAGAAATAAAAGAGGGAATGGTAGAAGACATAACAATAGAAGATAATAAAATAAAGTCTGTAGTTTTAGAAGATGGAACAAGTATAGAAACATCAACACTAATATTAACCACAGGAACTTACCTAAAAGCAAACATATTAATTGGTAGTGAAAATACTGAAGGTGGCCCTCATGGAGAAGCAAGAAGCAATAATCTGAGTGATAATTTAAAAAAACATGGCTTTCATATTCAAAGATTAAAAACAGGAACACCACAACGAATAAAAAGAGATTCTATTGATTTTAGTAAAATGAAGGAAGAAGTTGGAGATCAAGAATACTATACATTTAGCTGGGATACAGAACCAAGTTATGATATTAAAATGCAGCAAAAGTGTTACTTGCTATATACAAATGCCAATACCCATAAAATCATTTTAGATAACCTAGACAAATCAGCAATGTATGGAGGATATGTGACAGGAATTGGTCCAAGATATTGTCCATCTATAGAAGATAAATTAGTTCGATTTAAAGATAAAGAAAGACATCAATTATTTTTAGAGCCAGAAAGTATGTATTATGATGAATGGTATTTGCAAGGCTTTTCTACCAGTATGCCCAGAGATATTCAAGAAAAAATGGTTCATAGCTTAAGTGGATTAGAAAATGCTATAATTTCAAAATATGCCTATGCAATAGAATACGATGCGATCGATCCCTTACAAATTAAACCATCATTAGAATCTAAAGTCATAGAAGGCTTATTTACAGCAGGACAAATCAATGGGACTAGTGGCTATGAAGAAGCAGCAGGACAAGGACTCATAGCAGGAATCAATGCCAGTTTAAAATTACAACAAAAAGAACCTTTAATATTAAAAAGAAACGACGCATACATAGGAGTTTTAATAGATGATTTAGTAACCAAAGGAACAAATGAACCATATCGGATGCTTACATCAAGGGCAGAATATCGTTTAATATTAAGACATGATAATGCCGATATAAGATTACGTGATTACGCTTATTCTGTAGGAAGTATAACCAAAGAACAATATGAGAATACTCAGAAAAAGAAACAATTAATGCAAGAATTAACTACATTCTTAAAAAATACTAAACCAAGCAAAGAACAATTAGAAAAGTGGAACTTAACGCTCACCCCATCTAAAAGCCTTTATGAATTATTAAAAAGGCCAGACTTCAATTTAGAAAAATTAAATCAAAATATGACTTTATCATACCCAAAACTAATTCAAGAACAAGTAGAAATCGCTATTAAATATGAAGGTTATATCAATAAAACCTATCGAGATGTTGAAAAAATGCTAAAATTAGAAGCTAAAAAAATACCTCAAGATATTAATTATGACAAAATCAAAAATATAGCTTCTGAGGCTAAACAAAAACTAAAACAAATAAGGCCAGAATCCTTAGGACAAGCAGCACGAATCAGTGGAGTAAATCCATCAGACCTTTCAATAATTGCAGTCTACTTAAAAAAGGAGTATAGCAAAAATGAATGAAAAAGAATTTATTGACTACACAAAAGAAATAGGAATAGAATTAACAACAAAGCAATTAGAACAACTATCACTTTATGCAGATTTTCTATTGGAATACAATAAGCACACCAATCTAACTGCAATTAAAACCATTGAAGAAGTTTATTTGAAGCATTTCTATGACTCCTTAACATTAATGAAAATAACCGATTTTAAAGCCAATAATAAACTATTAGATATCGGTTCAGGGGCAGGATTTCCTGGACTTATATTAGCAATTTGTTATCCAGAACTAAACATTGATTTATTAGATTCTAACCATAAAAAAATAGATTTTTTAAATCAGATGATTGAAAAATTGCAGTTAAAAAACGTAAAAACGATCTATGAAAGATCAGAGGAATATGTACAAAAAAATAGAAATAAGTATGATTACATAACTGCACGAGCAGTCGCTGAACTCCGAATTCTTGTTGAAATATCATTACCTAGTTTAAAAATAGGTGGTTATTTTTTAGCAATGAAAGGCAATTTAGAAGAAGAACTAAACAATGCAACCGATGCTATTGAACTTTTAAATGGTCAAATCGTTTCAAAAATAGAATTTGAATTACCAAATTCCTCTGGAAAGCGTACAATTCTAAAAATTGAGAAACAAAAAGAAAGTCCACATATCTATCCAAGATCCTATAATATGATTGTAAAAAAAGCATTGAAAAAAAACAATAACTAAGGTACAATGGATTATAGAATAAGGGGCTGATTGAAGTGAATATGGAACAAAACATTCAAACTGTATCAGTTGATGATATCATTCCAAATAGATTTCAACCACGACTTGCTTTCGATGAAACAGGTTTAAAAGAATTATCAGAGTCCATAAAACAGCATGGTATAATTCAGCCATTAGTTTTAAGGCGTCTTGGAGATAAATTTGAAATAATAGCAGGAGAGAGAAGATACAAAGCTGCAACAATGGCAGGATTAAATGAAGTTCCAGCTATTATTTCTAATATTGATGATAATAAAAGTGCTGAGGTTGCTTTAGTAGAAAATATTCAAAGAAGAAATTTAACAGCGATTGAAGAAGCTAAATCTTATAAAAGTTTATTAGATCGAGGATATTTAACTCAAGAGCAATTAGCGGAAAAAATGGGTGTATCTCAATCATCTATTGCCAATAAATTGCGATTACTAAATTTAGATGAAGATGTTCAAAATGCTTTGTTAAATGAAAGAATATCGGAAAGACATGCTAGAGCATTACTAGCATTACCAAAACCTGAGCAAAAAAAATGGTTAAAAAAGATTATAGAAAAAAGGATGACGGTGCGACAATTAGATATGGAACTAAAAAAATTAAAAGAAAATGGTGCAGAAGATGATACTATCATTCCACTAGTAAATTTAACACCAAATTTAGAAAATATAATGAACAATGCAACAGATATTAATCCTATAAGAGAATTGCATGATGTAGAAAGCATGTTAACACCAACAAATGCAGAACCTGAGAAAGTAGAAGAACCAACTATAGAGCCAGTTGAAAACTTAGCTCCACCAAATAAATTCTTCAATTTTTTAGAAGATGAAGCAGCTAATATGAATATGACAAATAGTTTACTATCAAATGCTATTCCTGAAATAGTAAACCCAATCAAAGAAGAAATAGAAGTATTAGATGATGGATTAGAAGAAACAGAAGTACCATTCTTTTTTGAAAATTCACAATCCAATGGAACAAATAATGTTATTGAGGAAGTCAAAGAGCCAAGCTTAGAAGAAAAGATAGTTGATCCAGTTGCTTCTATTATAAAATTGGATCCAAACTATGAGCAAATAGTTGAAGAAGAAAATGGAACAGACTTAAAATCAGCTATTGGTGAAGTGAGAGACCTAGTAGACAAACTAAATAACAAAGGGTTTAACATTGAACTAGAAGAATTAGATTTAGAAGATGGGTATCAAATGAATTTTAAAATAAAAAAATAATCTCAAATTGATTGAGATTTTTTTCTGGTATTAAAAGTATATTCTTGCTGTAATTTAAAAATAGCATTTTTAACAATTCTAGATACATAAGACTGTGATAAGTTAAATTTTAAAGAAATCTCTGCTTGTGTTAATTTTGGAGGATAAAAGCCTAAATAATATTTTAAAATTTCTTGTTCCCTATCACTCAAATTAGAAAGTAATGAAAAAGCTTCATTGAAATCTAATTGCATTAAAATATCATCAATAAAATCCTTCTCATCACAAATTGCATCTTCCAAAGTGAAATTTTCTCCTGAGATCGGTTGTTGTAAACTTAAATGAGAATTCCATTTTTTCCATTTTCTTAAGTGCATTAAGATTTCATTATAAATTACTTTAGTAGCATAAGTTGCAAAAGCACAGTTTTTCTTTTGATCAAAAGAATCAATCGCTTTGATAAGTCCAATGGTTCCAATAGAGATAAAATCATCAATATCATCATAGGTTTGACAAAAATTAAAATGTTGAAAAACAATATAACGAACTAAAGACATATTTTGAATAATTAAAGATTGACGCGCTTGTAAATCTCCATTCGCGTATAATTGAACTAAATCTTGATTTTTTTGTGTTATAGCAGAACTTTTCTTTGTCATATAATTCCTCCATATAAAGACAAATTATATAAAAAAAAAGAATAAATAATGCGTTTTATAACACTAAAAATCATTGTTCATGATTTACAGGAATACTTGCAAGCTCAGTTCCTTTTTCATAATAAAAAATAGTAGAATTCTTAGAAGTATAATCTTCTTTTCCTGAAATTGCATCTCGAACAAGACCAACAACATTTTGTGGAGTTTCATACCAAGTATTTTCTTTATCTTTCAAATAGGTTTCCATTATTTCTAACCAAACATTCTTAGAAATACGACTAGCAATACTACCTACCTCACTACTGTCATCTTTTCCAACCCATACCAAAGAAAGAGCTTCTGGAGTAAAACCAACACTCCAACAATCCGTATTCGTTGTACCAGTTTTTAAAGCATACTTACGAGACATCTGAGATGCCAAAGAAAGAGCAGTAGGAGTGGTATAAGAGTTAAAAGAAGAATTAGTTGTATTTGTAAGCATTTCATTTAATATATAAACATAATTACTATTTAAAACCATATCATTCTTTTGTTTATGTTGATAAAGCAAATTTCCATCCATATCCTCTACTTTTTCAATGAAATAGAGATCTTTATGCATTCCCCCATTAGCTAAAGTAGTATAGCCAGTAGCAAAATCAAGCATATTAAGTTCACTTGTTCCCAAAGCAAGTGAAGGATTAGGTTGTAATTCTCCTTTAATTCCAGCTTTTTTAGCAATATCTATTAAAGTATTCTCACCCAAAAATAAATGTGTTTTTACTGCATAAATATTATCAGAAAAAGCCAATGCCGCTGCCATTGTAATATCTTGATTCGCATAAATATGATTATAGTTAGAAGGACTATAAGTTTTATTATTGGAAAAAGTAAAAGAAGTTTCACTACTAAAAAAAGTTGAAGAAGCAGTAAGACCATTTTCTAAAGCCGCATAATACAAGAAAGGTTTCATTGTACTACCAACTTGTCGTTTGGATTGCGTAACTCGATTATATTGACTTAGAGAATAATCATAACCACCAGTAAGTGCTTTTACTCCACCAGACTTTGGATCAATTAAAACACTTGCAATTTGCAAATCACTTTGCCCTTCCATGTTTTCAAGAATGGCCTGCTCTAAAGCCTGCTGTCCTTCCATATCTAAAGTTGTATAAATTTTAAGTGCACCAGAATCCATTAAAGTTGAAGGAATCCCAGACAAATTCTTTAACTCACTTAAGACAGCATCTTGATAATATTGGATCATTTGTGAATGATTTTGTTCCTCTTTTCCAAATATTTCAATTTTATTTTGGAACAAACTGTGATAAGTTGCTTCATCAATATACTGATTATCCAGCATTGCTTTTGCCACAATTTTGGCACGATCAATACAAGCCTCATAATTAGCTACAGGATTAAATTTATTAGGGCTTTTTGGAATACCAGCTAGCATCAAAGCCTCTTCCAAAGTAAGATCATTAGCACTCTTATTAAAATAAAATTGACTTGCATTACCAATCCCATAATTTCCTTCTCCATAATTTATTGTATTTAAATAACCCTCTAATATATCATCTTTAGAATAATGAACTTCCAATTCAACTGTTAAAAAAGCTTCCTCAATTTTTCTTTGCCAAGTTTGATCAAAAGTTAAAAACATATTTTTAATATATTGTTGACTAATAGTTGAAGCACCTTGCCTAGTTTTATGAAGAATATTCGTTTGCATTGCTTTCATAATACGTAAAATATCAAATCCATGATGTTGATAAAAGTTTTTATCTTCAACACTAATAACTGCGTTGATCAAATTACTTGAAATATCATTCAAAGAAACCCACTCATTATTTTTAGAACCTTGAAAAACTAATTTTTCGTCTTGATCATACAAATAGATTTTACCTAAATTGGTAAGTTCTAAACGTGGACTAAAAAAAGCATAAGCATAGATTCCTAATAAAGAAATAATTCCTGCTAAAAAAAGAAAAATTCCGATGCGTAATAATAACTTTATTTTTTTCTTCATAATTGCCACCTAATCTTAGTATGAAAAAAAGTCACGTAAATATCCATATAATTTGTTGAATAGAATAGCAATTTAAATATGCCTATGGTATAATGACGCAAAAAAAAGAAAGAAGGCTATAAATGGCTACATTAGATTTAAAGCTATATAAAGAAGAAGAATTAGTCATAAATGAATCAAACGTAGAATATCAAAGAGAAGATAATACAATCCTATTTGAGCTAGAGGGAATGCAACATCGTATTGACATGCAAAATAAAATCCTAGAAAGATACAATAATGAATTTCATTTTACACTCGATTTTGAAAAAAATCACTGTACATATGAATTAAAAAGTCATCAAGCAACATTTGATATAATTGTAGATGATGCCTTCTATGAACACTTATTAGACCATTTAGAACTATCATATGCAATAGAAACAGACGATCAAAAAACAAAAATAGAAATAGACTTAAAAAAAGAATAGACAAATAAGAAATTTTTGCATATAATGGCGTAGATGATGCAAAGAAAATGAAAAAAATGAGAAAAAGATAAAATATTTTCCACAAACAATATATTTTATCGTATAATGAGTGCTGGTTATTTGAAAATCAAAAGATTACCATAATCAAGGAGAGGAAAAATATGAAATTAAATGGTTTAACCAAAGAAGAATTAGAACTTATGAGTTATGATGATTTAGCTTTTTTAATATTAAAAGATGAAAATAAAAAAATGAAGATAAATGACTTATTTAAAACAATATGTAAAATTTTAAACTTATCAGAAAGCGTATTTGAAAGTCAAATAGCTGATTTCTTTGAAATACTAACTACTGATAAAAGATTTACAATGCTAGAAGATGGTTTTTGGGATTTAAAGGAAAAATACAGTGAAAAAGTCATTATTGATGAAGATGATGAAGAAATATTCATAGAAGATACAGAAGATGAATCAACAGAAGATGAAACAGATAATCTATATGATGATGAAGAAGAAGACTCTTCTGATGAAGATTTAAAAGACTTAGTTGTAATTGATGAGGACGAAGAGGAAAGTATTTAGCTTACATCTATAAATTAGAAAGGATGCAGGTTATGGAAAATAGATTAGAAACAATTTTAGAAAAATATGAAAGTATTACAAAACAATTGATGGACCCCGAAGTGATGTCAAATTTTAATGAAGTGAAAAAGCTTTCTAAAGAACAAAGTGATTTAAAAGAGATTGTAGAAAAATACGAAGAATATAAAAAGATCAAAGAAAATATTGATGGTTCAAAACAATTAATGGATGATCCAGATTTAAAAGAAATGGCTGAATTAGAATTCCAAGAAAATACAGAGCGTTTAAGTAAAATTACAGAAGAATTAGAGTTTTTATTAATCCCTAAAGACGAAAATGATGGAAAAAATGTCATTATGGAAATTCGTGGAGCAGCAGGTGGAGATGAAGCCAATATCTTTGCAGGAGACCTTCTTCGTATGTACACTTATTACGCTGAAAAAAATGGTTGGAAATTAGAAATAAATCATGAACTCCCAGGCACAAGTGGAGGGTTTTCTCAAGTTGAATGTATGATTAAAGGAGAAAATGTTTACGCTAAATTAAAATATGAAAGTGGAGCACATCGTGTTCAACGAGTACCTGTTACAGAAACTCAAGGTAGAGTACATACTTCAACAGCGACAGTGTTAGTAATGCCAGAAGTGGAAGATGTTGATATTGAGATCAAAGAAAGTGACTTAAAAATCGATGTTTACCACAGCAGTGGAGCAGGAGGACAATCAGTCAATACTTCGAATTCTGCAGTTCGTATTACCCATTTACCTACTAACACCGTAGTAACATGCCAAAATGAACGAAGCCAAATGAAAAACAAAGACAAAGCTATGAAAATACTAAAAATTAAATTATATGATGACATGCAAAGTAAAAAAGATGCTGCAGTAGGTAGTGAAAGAAAATCAAAAATAGGTAGTGGAGATCGTTCAGAAAAAATCAGAACATATAACTATCCACAAAACAGAGTAACTGATCATCGTATTAATTTTTCTATTATGGAACTAGATCATGTAATGGACGGTGGAGTAGAACCAATCATTGAAGCACTAATTACTGAAGATTTAAAAAGAAAGCTAGCGGGAGAAGAATAGATTGCCAAGGCTTTCTTTTTTCTTTATAATAGTGGAGAAATGAGTGAAAAAATGAAACAATATGATATAGAATACAATTGAACATATATATAAAATAATGAAATAACGCAATATACTAAAATAAAGGATCAAGAATTATGAAACCAAAAAATATTATGGACACAGACTGGAAATTACTTCAAAAAAAATATCCAAATCAAATAGAAGAAATTATCAAAAAATTAGAAGCTAAATATCCGATCCAATATCTAATTGGTAACGTTGATTTTTATGATTGTATAATAAAAGTGAACGAAAACGTCTTAATTCCTCGTTTTGAGACAGAACTTTTAATAGAGAAAACATTATTAAGAATAAAAAAACTTAAAATTGATAATCCAAATATTATCGACTTAGGAACAGGTAGTGGTTGCATTGCTATAGCCATCAAAAAAAATATGAATTGCACTATGAATGCTTTAGATATAAGCAAAAAAGCGTTAGAAGTTGCTAAAGAAAATGCTCTTGAAAATAAAGTCGAAATACATTTTATTCAAGACGATATGACCAAAGTATCTCTTAATAACTATGACGTAATTATAAGTAATCCTCCCTATGTCAGAGAAGATGAATGGGTTGGTGAAGAAACAAAACATGAACCACAAAATGCCTTATTTGCCAAAGAAAATGGAATTTACTTCTATCATAAAATACTAAAAATTATTCAAAAAAGTTACAATAAGCCAAGATTTATCGCATTTGAAATAGGTATGGACCAAGGTGAATATTTAAAAAAAATATCACAAGAACTAATACCTGACTATAAAATTACAGTCGAAAAAGATTACCAGAACAGAGAGCGTTATGTATTTCTAGAGAAAGAAGGAAACTAAATGAACATTTCTCATTTATCTTTTTCCTATGGTTTTGAACCCATTTATAATGATATCAACTTAGAACTAAAAGCCAAAGACCATATTGGTATCATTGGAGCCAATGGAGCAGGAAAAAGCACATTTTTTAAATTAATTTTAAAAGAGTTAGAACCAGATTATGGAACAATTAAAATTCCCTCAAACTTTCGAATATCTTATTTACCACAAGTAATTACAGATGAAATTCCTAAAAGTGATATCACAGTATGGGATTATTTATTAAGTGCAAGACCCATTCAAAAATTAGAACAAGAAATGAGTGAACTTTACGAAAAACTTGCAAGTGACCCTGATAATCAGAAAATTATTAAACGATTAGAGTATGTTCAATCACGATTGGATTATTGGGACTACTATGAATCGGATAGTATCTTAATGAGACTAATTAGTACTCTAAAAATATCAAGTGAACTCCTTGAATTAAAACTATGTGATTGTTCTGGTGGACAAAAATCTAAAATTGCTTTTGCAAAACTCCTATATAGCAAACCAGAAATAATATTATTAGATGAACCAACCAATCACTTAGATTTAGAAACAAAAGAAGATATGATTGAATACTTAAAAAGTTATCCAGGAATGATGATAGTCATCTCACATGATACAGAATTCTTGAACCAAGTAACTAATAAAACACTATGGATTGATAAAGCTACCAAAACAATGGAATTAATTGATGGGAACTATGCTAAATTTCAAAAAATAAAATCTATGCGAGAAGAAGCACTTCAAAATGCTTATAAAAATCAAGAACGAGAAATCAAAAAATTAGAGAGTATTGTAAATCTTTATAGTAATTCTTCTGGAAAACGTAAAAGAATGGCTGAATCAAGAGAAAAAAGTTTAAACAAACTTCTAAAAAATAAAATTGAATTACGCCCAGCTGAGAAAAAAGTGAATTTAAAAATGAAGATAGATGACTTAGGAAGTACTATTCCAATCAAAGTTGAAGATTTAACTTTTGAATATCAGAAAGATAAACCTTTATATGAAAGTATTAATTTCGAAATGTATCGAGGAGAAAAATTCTTAATAATAGGTGAAAATGGTGTAGGAAAATCAACTCTTTTAAAACTGATTCATGGTGAATTAACACCTCAAAAAGGGACCATAAAGCTTTCAGATAAAACAAAAATTGGATATTATGCGCAAGAACATGAAACCTTAAATTTTGATAAGACTATAATAGAAAATATGGAAGACATAAATCAAAGTAATAGTACCATTCGTGCTCAACTTGGTAACTTCCTTTTTAAAAATGAAGAAGTTTATAAAAAAGTTTCTGTACTATCACCTGGAGAAAGAAGCCGGCTTGCTCTTGCTAAACTAACACTTTCTAATGCAAATTTATTACTATTAGATGAACCAACCAATCACCTAGATCCAGAAACCCAAGAACTAGTTGCAGAATTTTTCAAAAACTATCAAGGAAGTATTCTTCTAGTAAGTCATAATCCAAAGTTTGCAGACAACTTGGGAATTGAAAGAATTCTGCTATTACCCTCAGGAGAAGTCTTATATTATGACCGAAAAATCGTAGAATTTTATGAAAATCAAAATAAAATGAATAAAAAATAGCATAATTGTTCATGAGTTAAATAGGTGAACAAAAATGAAAAAAATAATCATTGCTTTATTTTGCATAACAGTAGTATTTGCATTAACTTCTAAAGAAGAAAAAATTTTAATACCAAATGATTCAATCAGATTTCGCGTCATTGCAAATAGTGACGATGAAAAAGATCAACAGTTAAAAATGGAAATCAAAGAATCCGTTGAAAAAGAATTTAATCGTTTAATGCTTGAGGCCAGAAATATAAATGAAGCTAGAACATTAATTGAACAAGATCTTCAAAATATTGAAAAAATTATAAATAATTATAATATACCTTACCAAATGAAGTTTGGACAAAACTATTTTCCTACCAAAGAATATAAAGGAATCACCTATGAAGAAGGAGAATACGAATCACTAGTTATAACTTTAGGAAGTGGTCTTGGAAAAAATTGGTGGTGTGTCATGTTTCCACCATTATGTCTTTTAGAGGCAGAAGAAAACAACTTAAATGATGTAGAATACAAATCATTCGTCCAAACAATGTTAAAAAAATATTTGGAATGAAATAAAAAATCCTCCATATGATGTGATAGGAGGATTTTTCATGTTAGAGATCGTAAGCGTTTTAGCCATTGCAGTAGCACTTAGTATGGATACATTTTCTTTGTCATTAGGATTAGGCACTTGCAATCTATCCAAAAAGAAGAGCATTCAAATTTCATTAATTGTAGGCATCATGCACTTTATCATGCCTTTAATAGGAGTAATTATTGGTGGAAACTTAATTAATTTCCTTAAAATTAACAGTAACTTACTCTTAGGAATCATCTTATTATTTATTGCTGGTCAAATGTTATATGAAATATTTTTAAAAGAAGAGGAAACCATCAATCTAAATCCTTTAGGAATGTTTTTCTTCGCATTTGGAGTAAGTATTGACGCTTTTTCAACTGGACTAGGACTAAATGCTATCACCCATAATATCTTCGTAGCTATGTTTTTATTTTCTGTGACCAGTTTTATTTTCACATTGCTTGGCTTAGCTATTGGAAAATATGCTAATAAAATTCTTGGCATATATGCTAGTATCTTTGGGGCAGTATTACTAATTGTTATCGCCCTTATCCATATCTGTAAATAACATGAAAAAAACTTTACAAACTAAATTCTTTTTAATATATTAAAAAAAGAAATCAGAAGGTGGAGTTTATGAAACAAATTGTAATAAATGGTCAAAAAACGTTAACTGGAACAATTAAAATATCAGGAATGAAAAATAGTGCAGTAGCACTAATACCTGCCTCAGTTCTTTGTGATGAAGATACAACCATTACCAATGTTCCAGAAATTTCTGACAAAGATGCTCTACTAGATATTATAAAGCTTCTAAATGGGACAATAGAAGAAGAACCTAGAACATTAAAAATAGACTCACACAAAATAGAATCAGTAACAATACCAGAAAATTTAGCCAAAAAATTACGTGCAAGCTATTATTTTATGGGAGCTTTATTAGGAAGAAAGAAACACGTTGAAATCTTTTTTCCAGGAGGATGTAATATTGGAGAAAGAAAAATTGATTTTCATCTAAAAGGTTTTCAAGCCTTAGGAGCAACCATTGAACAAGAGAATGATAAATATATTATTCATGCCGAAAAATTAAAAGGAAATACCATTTATTTAGACTTTGCAAGCGTTGGAGCTACCATTAATATTATGTTAGCTGCAACCAAAGCAGAAGGAACAACAATCATTCATAACGCTGCAAAAGAACCAGATATCATCAATGTAGCCACTTTTTTAAATAATATGGGAGCAAAAATAAGTGGAGCAGGAACAAGTACCATAAAAATAAAAGGAGTAAACTATCTCCATAAAGCATCAATAGAAGTGATTCCAGATCGTATCGAAGCTGGAACCTATCTAATTTTAGGATCTTTAATAGGTCAAAACTTAAGAATCGAAAATATCATAAAAAAACACCTAAAATCATTAATTTTAAACTTAAAGAAAGCAGGAGTACAACTAAAAGTTCATCAACATTCAATCGAAGTAAGTGCCGCAAAGAATTTGAAAGCAATAAACATTAAAACATTAGTATATCCTGGATTTGTTACAGATTGGGGACAACCAATGAGTGTCTTACTAACACAATGTAAAGGAACTTCAATTTTCGAAGAAACTATCTATGAAAATCGCATGGGACATGTTGGATACTTAAATCGAATGGGAGCAAATATCAAAGTAAATAATCAAATAGCTACTATAGAAGGCCCAACACCACTTCATGGAAGTCAAGTTATAGCCACTGATTTAAGAGCAGGAGCAGCTTTAGTAATTGCAGGTTTAATTGCTGAAGGAACAACAACAATTGATAATATTGAATATATTTTAAGAGGATATGAACAAATTATAGAGAAATTAACAAATGTCGGTGCTAATATCAAAATAATTGACATAAAATAGTAGAGAAAAAACTCTACTTTTTCTTTTGGAGGACCTATGAAGAAAAAAATATTAATTATTATTTTATTGGGAATCATTGGAACTTTTTTAATATATAAAACCAGTCAAAAAGATAAAATATACTTCCTCTCTCTAGGAGATGGATTAGCTTCTGGAATGACTGCATATCATATAGATGGTTATAATTATAACGATTACATAAGAGACGACTTATCAAAAAAAGAAAAAATAGAAGAATACATTCATGAATTTGCAAGATCAGATCAAACAGTTGAAAATTTAATCACTTGTATTGAAAATAATTACAAAATGGAAGAAATAAATTTAACAATTCAACAAGCTTTAGCCAAATCAAAATTAATAACGATTGGTATTGGATTAGATGAACTTGCAGCGTCTTCTCTAAAACAGATCATAACAACACCAGAAAAAAATGACTACTATAAAGACATGACAAAACTCATAAAGCTTATCCGAAGCTTTAATGATGGAAAAATATATCTATTAGGAATCTATAAAGCATATAATTTAGAAGATGATGACATTAGTGAAATTAATCAATTCTTAAAAGAACTTGCAGTAGCAAATAAAATGATATACATTGATATAGCAGACCTCATAAATAACCCAGAATACTTTTTAAATAATAATAGTTATTATTTAAATTATAAGGGACATCAAGAAATATATCAAAGAATCATCGCAAAATAAGTCAGATTGACAAATCAACCAAATTATGGTAGTATGAATACGTGTGGTGCATTATTCTAGTCACACAAACAATATGAAGGTAGGGCTAAAAATCTATCAATTGCATGAAAGCACTTTATATAATTTGCTTCTTCTGCCCAAGTTGGGGTGATTATATAATTTAAGATTTTAGGAAAGTTATAACGGCATATAACCAATCTCCTGGAATCCCGCAATGAATTAAAAAAAGTGCATGTCGTGAGTGAATATGTGGGAGATAATGAGTAGTTCTATTCCTGATCAAATAGAATGATTATCAAAATCATATTTGCAAAAGCGAATAAGTATTGTCCCTGAGTGTTAGGGAAAACCTCTAGAATGTTTAAATTATAAGGATTAAAGTACGGACTGAGTGGTAATCGAGTAATTAAGTTGGTGACACTTAGTTGCTTTCTTGAAAGAGAAATCGCCCAAGGGTAACTGAAGGTAGAAAGTAGAGAAATTCAACTCGACCTAAGCCGTAAAATTAATTTATAATTTACCACAACAAAAACCATTGTAGCTAAAAGTTCTAAATTAGAACTTTTTTTCTTGAAAAGAAAAGGAGAAAAAATGAAATATTGGCCATTAAAAGTTTTTATATTATCATTTATACTAGCAGCTATCTTTAGTGGACTATCCACTTTTTGTGCAGACTTAAATGTCACTATACTAATTGCTATTTTAATAGTTGTAATATTAATAGGTATATTATTTGACATGATAGGAGTTTCTACCATGACAAGCAAAGAATCAAATTTTCACGCTATGTCATCAAAGAAAATAAAGGGAGCAAAAGAAGCAATATTTTTAATTAGAAATAGCAATGTTGTTTCTAGTATCTGTAATGACGTCATTGGTGATATTTGTGGAATAGTCAGTGGAAGCTTAGGGGCCGCATTAACAAGTTATATTGTTTTGGTATTAAATGGCAATATCATTATAACAACAATTTTAGTAACTTCATTAGTATCTGCATTAACAGTAGGTGGAAAAGCGGTTGGAAAAACCATAGCTATGAAACAAAGTGACAAATTAGTTTTCTTTGTTGGAAAAATTAAAAATATATTACATATAAAATAACATAGGTTCAGAAAATGGCCTTGCATGTTAAAAAAAATATGATATAATACAAAAGACATGAAATTACTATGCCTTGAATTAGGTATGGCGAAAGGAGATTGATTATGAAAAATATTCATCCAGAAATGAAAGAAGTAGAAGTAAAATGTGCATGTGGAGCATCATTTAAAACAAAATCTACAGCTGATAAAATCGATGTAGAAGTATGTAGCGAATGTCATCCATTCTATACAGGAAAACAAGGAAGTTCAAAAAGAACTGGAAATATTGAGAAATTTAATCGTAAATATAATTTAAATCAAGACAATAAAGCTGCGTAACACAGTTTTATTTTTTTGCTTTCATTAAGCAAACTTTTCAATTAAGATACATTCTGTTATAATAGCAATGAGGAATAAAAATGAAAAAAATAAGAAAGAAAAATGAAAAATATTTAATCGATCAATTTCATGAATTAAACTTAATATCCCACCAAATGAAAAAAAGTTTATTATTCATCCTAAAAGATTTTTTGACTTGTAAAATAAAACAAAAAGCTAGTTTAGAAGACTATCTAATTTTTAAAATGTATCAATTAAATAAATATGAAAGAAAAACCATTATAACAAGAGGAGTAAACAATGAATTAGTATTAAAATATAATGATCCAAAATATGTACATACATTTCAAAATAAAGTGAAGCTATATCAAACATTTTCGAAATATATTAATCGTACTTGGATTGAAATTGGTACAACAAGTAAAAATGATTTTGCACTTTACTGTTTAAATCATCGAGAGATAATTGTAAAACCAAGTGTAAAAAAGCGTAACGAAAAAGTGGAAAAGATAACAATATCGGAATATAAGCTAAAAGAATTATATGAAGAAATTGTAGAAAAAAATCAAACATTAATTGAAGAAATAATTATTCAAAATAAAGAATTATCAAAACTCCACAAAGAAAGTATTAATAGTGTAGAAGTAATAACGCTCTTAGGAAAAACAGTCGCAGCTTATTTAAAAATTGGAAATAATAAAAACAAAGTTGATAGTTTTGAAGAAGGCGGACTAATTGCCCCTATTGATATTGAAACTGGTATAGTATCAGGATATTGTGTTGACAAAGAACAAAATATCTATGAAAAACACCCTCTAACTAAAATTATGATTCTAGGATTTAAAATTCCATTATGGGAAGAGATAAAAAAAACATGTGAAGAAATGGCATTAGAAATACCACAAATAGGATATGCTTCTTGGACTATAGCAGTTGGAGAAGAAAAATTATTTTTATTAGATGCTAAAGATTACCCAGACCATACATTATACAGTTTAGAAAACATAGAAAAAAATAATATTGGACTATTAAAAATATTTCGTGAAGTAGAAGAAAGGAAATACGAAGAATGAAAATATATATAGGTTCTGACCATCGTGGAATAGAATTGAAAGAAGAAATTATCAAATATTTAAAAGAAGAAGGGCTTAATGTTATTCCATCTAGTGTTCCAAATAGTGAAACAGATGATTACCCAGATTTTGCCTTTGATGTTGCTAAAAACGTATTAAAAAATCCAGATTCGTTAGGGATAGTTATTTGTGGTAATGGTATAGGTATTAGTATAGCAGCTAATAAGGTAAAAGGTATTCGTTGTGCAAGAGTTATAAACAGTGATGATGCTTTCAAAGCAAAAAATCATAACGGCGCCAATATGATCGCTTTTGGAGGATTAGATATTGAAGTTGCGAAAGAAATTGTTGATATCTTTATTACAACTCAGTCGGCTAGAGAACAACGTCATTTAAAACGGATAGAAAAGATTACTCAATATGAAAATGGAGATATAGAATGCATATAAAATTATATTTTTATGTTTTTTTTGTCATGTTAAGTGCATATACTTTAACAGGAATAAATTTTGATGTAATATTAAAAAAGAATAAAGTTTGGGAAGCAAGACTTCTTGTAATCATTTTAAGTTTAATTATGGGCTACTTATTAACAAACTTTATCTATGATTTTTTTACCCTGAGCAAAATAATATAGGAGATCACATGAAAAATAAAATACTTTGTATAGTAGTCATTTTTTTAAGTGTAATATTAGCATTTGTAGTTAGTTTAAAAAAAGAAACTAACTTTTCTTTTGAAGAAAAAGAGGATAAAATTGAAGAAATAAAACCACACAACATTACTGTAATGAATCCAAATACGAACCAAATATCAGTTATGAACATTGAAGATTATATTGTTGGTGTGATTGCAGCAGAAATGCCAGCTTCCTTTGAAATCGAAGCTCTAAAATCTCAAGCAGTCGCAGCAAGAACTTACGCTATTTATAAACAAAACCATCGAAAAGAAGATTATGATATTACTATTGGTACTAATGATCAAGCGTATAACACAAAAGAAGAAATGCAAGCGAAATGGACAGATAAATATCAAACTTATCTGGATAAGATAACCAAAGCAGTTGAAGAAACAAAAGGAGAAGTACTAACTTATCAAAATGAAGTAATTGAATCCTTCTATTTCTCTATGAGTAATGGTTACACAGAAGATAGTGAATTAGTATTTCAAACTGACCTTCCTTATATAAAAAGTGTAGAATCCGCTTGGGACAATTCCAATTTAAAAAATTACGAAGTAACTAAAGAATTTACAAAAGATGAATTTTGTAAACTTTTAAACATAAGCTGTGAACAAATTGAAATAACAGACATAAATAGAACAGAATCAGGAAGAATTAATACATTAAAAATAAATAACCAAGAGTGGAGAGGTGTAAATTTAAGAAAAATTTTAAGTTTAAGATCCACTGACTTTGATATTAATATTGAAGAAAAGGTTAAAATTACAACTCGCGGATCTGGTCATGGAGTTGGAATGAGCCAATATGGCGCAAATGGAATGGCCAAAGAAGGAAAAAATTATCAAGAAATATTAAAGTATTTTTATCAAAATATTGAAATTTCAAAAATATAACTGTATAAAATTTATATTCATGGTTCACACTAGAAACAGGAAGGTGAATTATGAAAAAAAGAAAATTAAGAGGATATGTTTTACCAAGTATCTATGGATTAGTAGTAATATGCGTTTTTGCAACAGTTTATTTCTTAAATAGCAGTTTATCATTTCAAGAACCAGTAAAAAAAGATGAACAACAAGTAAAAGAAACAGTCAAAAATAATGATAATGATGTAATGGTAGTCAATCCAGTTCCAGATGTTCCATTAAAACCATTTATCAAAGACACTGTAAGTGTAGCAAAATCTTTTTATAAGCAAGAAGATGATACAGAACAACAAAAAAAATCGTTAATATACTATCAAAACACTTATATGCAAAATACAGGAATATTATATAGCAGTGATGAAACATTTGAAATATTAGCCAGTGTAGATGGAACGGTAAAAGAAGTAAAAGACGATGAAATATTAGGAACCGTAGTAACCGTTGAACATAATACCAAAGTTACAACTGTATATTATAGTCTGAGTGATGTAAAAGTAAAAAGTGGAGATACTATAAAAGCAAGTGATATTATTGGAACTAGTGGAATGAATAAACTTGAAAATGAAAAAGAAAACTGTTTGCTATTTGAAGTATATATAAATGGAAATTTAATTGATCCAACCGATTTTTTCAATATGAGTTTAGAAGAATTAAAATAAACCTCTTAATATAAGAGGTTATTTCTTTAAACCCAAAGTGGAGTGTGATAAAAATGCAAAATAAAAATTATATATACTTAGTAGATAACCAAATCCAATTTTACAATGCTAAAGAAAATTACTATAATACATGCCTTTTGTCAAAAAAAATTTTAGAAGATGGTAAAATCATCCATTGTCCCAAATTTTTAAGAGAATTCAAAATATTTTTAAAGAAAAATCAGGTCATCAAAAAAATGCAAAAAAATATTTTATACTTTATTTCTCCTCCCAATTTTAATGAGACAGATAAAGAAATCTTAAAAAAAATATTTGAAGATTTGCCATTTCAAGAAATAAAAATAATAAAAGAAATGAATGCGTATCAATTAAAAAAAAATACTCTTTGGATTAATTTAAACAAAGAGTATGCGTTTCTAACTTATTTAAAAAAACACAACAAAGAAATTCAAGTATTAAAGAATAATTATTTAAACTATAATTTTCTAAATCAATTCTCTATTTTTTTAAACAACAATTCATTCATAAAAAAGGTATATTTTTTTGGCTCCAATCCAGAATTAATTGAGATCACAAAAAAATTAGAACAAAAAACACAAAAAATCATTTTATATTTTGAAGAACCAAGTAAATATATTATTAATCAAATAGCACGACACAATTCGACATGAGTTGTGTTTTTTTATGAATTATTATAAAATTTATGATATAATTGCAAATGGTAAACAGAGTTTGAGAAGGAGATGTTGTAGTGAACTATTTTATTGTAGTAGAAGATGACAAAAAGACCCAGGAAACAATTAAAGGAGTTCTAAGAAAAATTATAATTAATAAGGAGCAAAAATTTGAAATTAAATATTTCACCAAATATACAAGTGAACTTCAATCAATAATAGCTGATGATTCTATCAGAAAGATTTATATTATGGATATTGAGTTAGATACTAAAGTAAGTGGAATAGACATAGCAAAACAAATTCGTAAGGATGATTGGGAAAGTGAAATCATTTTTATTACTTGCCATGATAAAATGTTTGAAACAGTATATCGAAGCGTGTATGAAGTATTTGATTTTATTGAAAAATTTCACAAAATGGAAGAAAGATTAGAAAATGACTTAGAATTAATTATCCAGAAAAACTTTGATAATAAAATGTTTATATTTTCTAGTAGAAATGTTGATCTACAAATCTATTATCGTTCTATAACTCACATTACTAGAGATAAAGAAGAAAGAAAAATAGTAATTCACACCTATTCAAATAAATTTAAAATAAGTATGAATTTAAGTGAAGTTTTATCTCGGTTAGATGATCGTTTCATTCAAACTCATAGAAGTTGCATAGCCAATCGTAAAAGAGTTCAAGAATGGAACTGGCCTAAAGGCTATTTTATCCTAGATAATGGAAAGAAAGTAGACTGTTTATCAAAGCGGTTCAAAAAGGAGGTTGAGAAACAATGATGGGAATAATAGCATATTATTTTGCATGTTGTTCAGTTCAATTAGTATTAGTTTATAATTTTAAAAAGATAGTAGATACAGAAAAAAAAGCACATTGGAATTATACCATCCTAATTTTGATATTTGGAATAATCATGAGCTTGGAAAACTACTACAAGTTATCGGAGTTACATACTTTATCATCTTTAATAATTTATTTTATATTATTTTACTTGATTTTTAGGGAATCAAAAAAGAAAACACTTTTTTATGGCTGTGCAGTTTGGTTTATTGCAGCAATTATTGATTTAATAACAATGTTTAGAAGTAATTGGATTTCACTAAAATTTATAAATTCAGATTTACTTTTAGTTCAAGCTATTGATACATTTCTGTTGGAAATAATAGTAATGTTAGTATTTAAACTTAAGAAGCTAAAAAAATTTTTGCATAAACTATATGAAAAAATACAAAATAATAAATTTCCATATGTAAAAGTTACATTAATAATTTCGATTATTTATGTTTTAGGAACAATTATATTGTCCTTATTAAAACAAGAAAATATATATAACATTGATAAATATATTTATTTGTTAGCAATTCTAATAGTGTCTCTAATAATTGTATATGTCAGAAAAGAATATGATTACTATGCCATAAATGAAACTAATAAATATTTAATTCAGAATAGTGAATTTTATATTGGAGTAGTAAATAATTATAAGGTTTTTAAACATAACATTAAGCATCAATTAAATGGTGTAAAAAGTGTAGCAAATAAGGAAGCAGCATTATTAATAGACGATTTAATAAAGGAATATAACTCAGATTCATTAAGTAATAATGAAATATCTACTATGCCAGTTGGAATTGATGGATTAGTATATGAAAAGATTTATAATTTTAAAGAAAAGGAAATTCGATTGAGAATCGATAATAAAATAGAAAGTGACATTTTTAAAAATATAACAGCAAGAAGTTATAATCTACTATGCGAATCACTAGGTATATTATTAGATAATGCTCTAGAAGCTTCAGATAAAAGTAAAGAAAAAATTATAGTTTTAGACATGGTTGAAAATAAAGAAACATATCAGATAAAAATAATTAATACTTTTACTGAAACATTGGATATAGATTTATTAGGAAATTTAAAATATACAACAAAAAAGGGAGGTCATGGAATAGGATTATTCTATTTATTAAGTAAAAAGAAAATTAAAATTAAAACATCCATAATAAATAATTTATTTCAAAATGAATTGATAATTTATAAAAATAAAAAGACCATTTGGTCATGATCTTTTTAAATTATAAAATTTCTTCAGGGCAAACTGGCTCATCCCAGAAAAAACCAGCACATGCTTGATTACCAGTGTTTGCTAAAGTTTCAGCACTACCTGACAAGATTTTTGCTAAAATATTCATAAATTATCCTCCTTTTTTTTATTGTTTAAATTTATATTAATAATTTAAACCATGAGTTTTGCCATATATCTTGTAATTATCAAATGGAGTATGAGTCAATTTATAAGTAATTGGATTGATACAAATTGACTGAATCAATAAGCTATAGATACAAGCACTAGTTACAAAAGAGATTTGAAGTCCTATAAGTAATAAATAAATTAAGCAGATAGTACAAGCTTTTATTTTCTGCTTTTTTCTTATATTCTCGTGAATTAATGGTCTTTGGGGAGTATCAGCAGGAGCCCATAACAGAAATGAAAGAAAACTAAAAGACCATAAAGAATAGACTAAATAATTAGGAATAGAAACATAATGAATAATATAACATCCTAATAAATAAATAGGTAAGGTAGTTATCCAACAAGCAATAGATGTTTTTGCATGAAGCCCATAAGCGTATCTTCGTGCTAGAGAATAACAAACTACTAATAAAATAAAATCTTTAAAAATATTTAACCATAAAGTTAATATTGTTAAAACTATGAGTTTGGTTAATAAATTGTAAATTGTTTCTAATCCATATCTTATTTTTTTTGTTTTTAAATCATCACAATCTTCATAATTTACAATGAAATTATAACAATTATCTATAAATTTTTTTTTCACATTTTTAAATACCTTTCTGTAACATAAATTGATTGTAATACATTTTTTCTCTTTTAAATTATTTATAGTTTTAATTATAAATATAGAGAAAATGAAATATATATTTTTATGATAAAAGGAAATAAAAAAAACGTTTCAGACGAAAAAGTGATACTTTGAGACAACTTTTAACTTTTTCTAAGAATCATATTGTATAGTAAATAAGTCGTGAGTTTATATGTTTATAGCTATCGAGAGATTCCCTGAAAAATTTGTCGAATGGTTTTTATTGTAAACAAAAAAAGATTCATGATAAAGTATTGCTAGCAGTAAATAGAGTAAGAAGGAGAGGTGTGAATGTTGAGAGGAAAAGTTAAATGGTTCAATAATGTCAAAGGTTATGGCTTTATCGAATATGAAAATTTAGAAGACATATTTGTACATTATTCAGCGATCGCTAAAGAAGGATATAAAACACTAAATGAGGGCGACCAAGTTGATTTTAAACTAATTGAAACATCCAAAGGATTACAAGCCGTCGATGTAACGGAAGTTGAAAAGACTACTGTAGAATAAACAGTAGTTTCAGATTGTTGACAAAGTGATATATTGAAAAAGAGTATATCGCTTTTTGTTT
>CAJUGF010000007.1:0-2693 GCA_910585915.1 uncultured Bacilli bacterium
ATTATAATGAGCATATTCATAAAATTCACCAAACATTAACACTAAAAAACTTAGAACAGATAGCTCTAAGCCTAAATCAAAACTCTATTCAATTGTTTCATCCAATTTATGAAATAAATATTTACTTAAATGATTTAACTTATCAAAAATATACATAGAACAAATATATAACACAATAAAAATTAAAGCTGTTTCTTTTGTAATTTCAGAAATATTAAAAAATTCATATTGAAATATCGCACAATAAGCAAAGCCAAATAACAAGAAAAGAAATAAAACTGTTCTTAAAAAATTAAATGGCTTACAAATACGATACAAAAAAATAAATCCAGTAGTAGCTGTTAAAAAGACAGACAAAGTACTTGAAAGAGCATAAGATAAATGAAATGTTTCCTTAAAAGCTGTAATTAAAATAATGTTGAATACGACGGTTAAAGAAACTGGCAATGCTTTACTAACAATTTTAAGTAAGAAATTGCCCTTCACCAAATCATGATTCGGTTCAAGTGCTAAAATAAATGATGGAATACCAATGGTAAAACCTGTAATTAAAGTCAATTGAATGGGAACAAAGAAATATTTGGTAGAAACTCCAATACTAAACAGAATAAGCAAGACTGTATAAATGGTTTTAACAAGAAGCAAAGAAGAAGATCTCTCAATATTATTAATTGTTCTTCTACCTTCTGCAACAACTTTAGGTAAAGAATCAAAATTAGAATCTAACAATACCAACTGACTAACATTTCTAGCAGACTCACTTCCACTAGCAAGAGCAATACCGCAATCACTTGTCTTAAGTGCTAAAACATCATTTACACCATCACCTGTCATAGCAACTGTATGCCCCATAGACTGTAAATATTCTACAATAAGTTTCTTTTGTCTTGGAGCAACTCTTCCATAAACATCATAATCACAAACAGCATCATAAAGTTCATCATCAGAAAACGCAGAAACATCAACACCTGTTGCATAAGATAAACCACACTCTTGAGCAATATGTAATACAGTATCTACATTATCTCCAGAAATAATCTTAACATCGACTCCTTGATTACGAAAATAATTCAAAGTATCTTTGGCTTCTGGACGAATCACATCCTCAATCAAAAAATAAGCCATAATTTCAAGTGTATCAATCTTTTTATCTAACTTATCAGAAGATGCAAGAGCGATAACACGATAATTTTCTTGATACTTTTTAACAAAAGAAAGTATTTTTTTGTCATTTGGAAATAAAATGTCAGGTGCTCCTAGATAATAATTTCCATGCTGTGAAAAAGACATCCCAGAAAACTTTCTTGCAGAAGAAAAAGGAATAATCTTAGTAGATTTCCAATCACTTTCCAAAGAATAATAATCTTTTAATGCTAACATTGTAGCATTTTCATCACTCGTATTAGATGTAATAGCATTCATAATAAGAGTAATATCCTTCATTTTTTGTTTTTGAGCTGGAATAACCTCTTTTAATGCCATTCTTCCTTCTGTTAAAGTTCCTGTCTTATCAAGACAAATTACGTCAACTCTTGCAAGGGTTTCAATAGAATGAAGTTGCTGCACTAATACTTTATATTTACTAAGACGAATAACCCTAACTGCCATTACAGAACTAGTAAGTAATACAAGTCCTTCTGGAATCATCCCAATTAAAGCTGCTACAGTTGCAAAAATTGACTCTGTTACATTAAAATTAGTTGCATTTAACTGACTAAAGTACATAATAATTCCAATTGGTATAATAAAAAAGGAAATAATCTGTAATAACCTTTCAAAAGAATCCATAATCACAGAATTTGCTTTTTTCATATATTTTGCCCCAGCAGAAATCGTAGAAACATAATTATCTTTTCCAACATGCTCAACTCTTGCAGTAACACTACCACTAACTATAAAACTACCACTTAAAATCAAATCTCCTTTTACTTTAGTAACAGGATCAGATTCCCCAGTAATAAAAGATTCATTCACCTCAACTTCCCCATTAATAACTATCACATCACTAACTACTTGATTTCCACTCTTAAAAAGAACAATATCATCCAAAACTAACTCTTCAATTCCCTTTTCTTGAATCTCACCATCTCGGATAACCTGTACCTTTGTCTCAGACAATAAAGATAAACGATCAATAATTTTTTTAGATATAATTTCTTCAATAATACTTATAATGGAATTAATAATAATAACTCCCATAAACAAACAGTTTTTAATTCCTTGAAAAAATTGTCCTCCAAACAAACTGGCACCAAAAACAGCAGCTCCTAAACATATATTCAAAAAATTAAAATAAGTAAAAAAATTAGATGCAACAATTTGCTTAACCGTTTTTGTCTTTGGCTGATCATCATAATTATTTAAATGTTCTAAAAAACGTTGTTCAACTTGTTCTTTTGTAAGTCCCAACTTTTCATCAGGATTAAATCGGATTATCTCTTTCATATCTCATCAACTCTAAAGTGATTATAGCACGGTTTTATAATACTCACATGACAATTTTGTAAGAAACTAAACAATTACTTTAAAAAAATGAATAATGAACGTTGTTCCTTTCCCAACTTCACTTTCAACATGAATTGTTCCATTTTGTTTTTCAATAATTGACTTTGACAAATTAAGTCCTATTCAATTCAGTTCTCCTTTTCAATCATCTAGGTTAAAATCATGTAGGTATGTGTTTTGTTTTGTTT
>CAJUGF010000007.1:2703-45982 GCA_910585915.1 uncultured Bacilli bacterium
TTCCAATACTATCAGTTTTTGCTTTTCCCTTATAAAAACGTTCAAAAATATGAGGTAAATCTTCTTTTAAAATTCCAGACCCAGTATCTTTAATAACAATTTCAATATACATCGGATTATCAGATGCTTCAATCGAAATCATTCCTTTCACTGGCGTATGTTCCATTGCATTTTTAATTAAATTAATAAGCGCTTCAATCGTCCAATGAAAATCCAAATTACAAACTAACTGGTCAGGAACACTAACTTTACACTCTATTTGCTTTAACTCTAGAGGAATTAAAGAGGGTTTCAAAGCTTCTTCTAAAATCTGCTGAACAAATACCTCTTTTAACTGAAATTCAATCGTTCCACACGTTCTAATTGCTCTTTCTGCTGATTTAAAAAATCGATACGTTCATGATCTTTAATTTTAGGATTTCGAAGAACATCATTAATCACAGATAAACTAGTCAGTGGTGTCCGTAATTGATGAGAAATATCAGACAAAGTTCGCTCTAAATTTTTCTTATCTTTCAAAGAATTATCACTAATATTTCGAAGCTTATTTGTAACTTTTAATAAATCGCTCTTAAAAGAACTAAGCCCATCTTCCCGATAATCCTTTAAATCCATTTCATAATCATTTTTTAAAACTCGAAATAAGTACTCATGTAATTCCTTAATCCTTCTCTCCTTTTGAAAGGAAAAAAATAATACTAAAAGCAAGAAAAGAACAAAACTGATTAAAAAAGAACAAAATACAATCTGCTTTGTTTTTACTTCCAACTGCTCTACAAAATCAATATAATTAAGAGAATCTTCATTTAAAAAGCCATATCGCTTTAAAATGGATAAATCATAATTCTTATCATCTCTTTGAAAAATTTCCATCATATCATGTTCAAGTTCTGGATGTTTTTCAACTAAATGATTCAAAACAAAAGCATTATTATCAACAAAACTTTTTTTATATTCTGAAATAATGAAATGATAACTCCAAAAAGCCATTCCTAAAAAAAGCAAAAAACATCCAAAAAAAGACAAGATTTCTTTTTTATATACCTCAAAAAATTTCACAAAACATCTCCAGCCTTATAACCAACACCACGAACGGTTAAAATAATAGAAGGATGATTAACATCATCTTCTATCTTCTCACGAATTCTTTTAATATAAACTGTTAATGTATTATCGTTTACATATGCTTCATTAACATCCCAAATATCTGCTAAAATCTTTTCTCTAGTAAAGACCATATTAGGATTCATCACAAGAGTTAATAAAATTTTATACTCTAAAGCAGTCAACATCACATCATGTCCATTTTTTAAAACTTTAGCAGAATTTAAGTCAACTACCACATTTCCAATCTTAATAATATTTCCCAAATTCTTTTTATTTCTTCTTAAAACAGCATTCATTCTGCTTATTAATTCTCTTGTCTTAAAAGGCTTAGTAATATAGTCATCAGCACCCATATCAAGTCCTTTTACAATGGAAACTTCTTCTAAATTAGCAGTCAGAAAAATAATGGGCACCTCACAAAAATTCCGAATTTGTTCCATCACTTGAAACCCATTCATGTCAGGTAAATTTAAATCCAGTAAAACTAAATCAATATTTTCCTCTTTCATAATTTGAAGTGCTTTATTTCCATTGCTTGCAGTAAAACACAGAAAGTTTTCTTGCTCTAAACAATACTTAAGCCCCATTAAAATAGCATTCTCATCCTCTACCAATAATACTGACGTCATAAGTTCATCACCTAATATTATTATAACATAAATATTCATAGAATCTTAATTACACTTTTGTCATTTGTTTTTTACATAAGCAACAAAAAGACAAAAAAAGAAGATAATTACTATCTTCCAATAAAAACTAATTTAATAATTTATCTAAATCAACATCACTACGATCATGTTTAATTTGTTCCCAACTATCAGTTTTTTTAATTAAACAAACAATATTAATAGGAATCCATGATAATAGAAAAAGACTAAAGAAGAAAATGCCAGATAAAATATCCTTAGGTTTTTTATGATTATATTTAACAACAAATACGTTCATTAAAACACTCATAATATAAAATACAATAAAGAATAATAATCCTGACGCATAAAGATAAGAAAAGAAATCAAATAATTCTACTCCTGCTAAATGAAAGATAATAAGAACAATTGATAATGCAGATGATACAAGCATCATAATAGGTGCTAAAAACATCATTAACATATCAAAACATGCAATATTTCCTGTTTTAATAAAAGTACTTACTAACTTTTTAGAGTATGTAGTTAAACAATTTAATGTACCACTCGTCCATCTTTTACGTTGTTTCCAACTTGCACTAAAAGTCATAGGATGTTCATCATAAGTAATCGCATCTTCTACAAAGGCTACTTGAATTCCTCGAATAGAACATTGTGCAGTAAATTCACTATCCTCAGTAATTGTTACTGTATTAAACCCATCTTTTACAACTTCTTTACGCATCATAAATCCTGTACCATTAATAGTTGCAGATCCAGAATAATTCATACGTGCTCTATTATAAAAGAAATTTTGAATAAAATAGAATAAAGTATAACTTCCAGTCAACCAATTATCTCCCATATTCTTTGCATCACGGAAAGCCTGTGCAACTTGCACTCCTTCACACAATGCATCATTCATTCTTGCTAAGAAATCAGGATGCACTAGATTATCTGCGTCAAATACTACAAAAGCATCAATATCTTCTCTTGCTTGTAACTTATCGAAAGTAAATCTTAAAGCATCTGCCTTATACTTAACAGGTACTGTACAATCGATAATTGTAGCTCCTGCCTTCCTTGCTGCCCCTTCAGTATCATCTGTACAATTATTAGGTACAACAAAAATTTCATATAAATCCTTTGGATAATTTTGACGGTTTAAACTATCTACTAAAGCACCTATAACCTTTTCTTCATTTCTTGTTGCAATAACAATCCCAAATTTATGTTTTGGTTTATGTTTGCTAAACTGACTTTTATGATAATTTTTAAAACCGAAAAGCCCAGTAATTGCAAAATACATACCATAAACAAATGTAATAGAAAATATAATATAATATAGTATTACTAACATAAGCCCACCTATTTTATCCTTTCCTTTATATCTTCAAATGATAAACCTAACATTTTAAGTTCATCAACTTCCTTTTGAATAATTCCAATAGATGTCTCTACTTTATTTTGTACAATTTCCTCAATTTTAGAAGTAATAAATGTACCTTTTGTTGATACACTGCGAATAATATTTTTATTTTCAAGCTCAGAATAAGACTTTTTTACAGTATTAGGATTAATTCCAAGTTCGCTGGCAAGTTCTCTAATGCTTGGCATCTGATCCTGAGGTTTTAACTTACCATTGATAATACACTTCTCTATTTCATTCGCGATTTGAACATAAATCGGTGTCCTACTCTGATAATCAATATCAAACATACAATCCCCCTCTTATTTCATTATACATTAGTACTACTTGGGTTAGTACAATTGAATTATATAACAAAAACCCGAAAAAAGCAATGACTATTTAGTCACAAAGATTCCACATCCTACAAAATGACCCAAAAAAAGACAAAAATTATGCTATAATGAAAAATATGAGGTGTAATAATTTGAAAAAGGTATATCTATTAGGAATCATAATTTTATTATTAATTAGTAGTATATATATAATGTTACCAATAAAAGAAAAAAAAATCAAAGAAGAATTACAAAGAATTAACCAATTAATAACAGATGCAAGTACACAATGGACAGATTTTTCTCCTATCAAAGAAGGAAAATTAACAGGAACCATAAATTATAAAGGATCCCATAAAGAACCCTACAAAATACCAATTTCCTACTTCTTTAAAGTTGATGACAATAGCGATATCACTATTTGGGATGAATCAGGTTCACATAATATTCTATGGAATCAAGAATATATAGGTATATTAAAAAAGCTTAGAAATAGCCAAAAAATTGAAAATATTCTAGAAATTGAACAAATAAATCAGGGCATAATTACATTAAACCAAGAAAAAATAAACAATATTTTGAATACTTCATTTCATAAGTGCACGGCTAAAATAGAAACAAACACAATATGGAAAAACATTACAAAAACAACATTACAATTTGATGAAACAATAATAACAATTCAAAAAAATATCATCGAAATAGTAACTCCCAAAGACAAAATAACACTAAATCAAACACAAAATGGATGGCTTATATCTATTAACGAACAAACCAAAATCCAAACTGAAATAAGAGAAAATCAAAACACCTACCATATCATTATGAATAATAATGTTTTCTTATTAAAAAAAACCAAGGACAATTTAAAAATAATTTCCTCTACACCAATCGAAAACTATCATAGTATGGAAATCGATCTAACTAAAAATACCATAACTGACAGAATATCAAAAGAATTAGAAATAGATTATTTTCCTATTTTAAAATACCTTCAAGCACTCAATGTAATAAAGGAGCCCAGAGAATGAAAAATAGAATATACATATACCTCATCATCCTACTATTATGTATAGGAATAGTGTTATTTTACCAAAATCAACAAATCAAAAATTTATTTCAAAATGGAACAACTTCTAAAGTAAATGAAATACTATCCATGCAAAAAGAAATCAATCAAAAACTTGAAAAAATCAAAAAAAATACAAAATACACGTTAGAAAACGCTTACATAGAACTGAATCCCTACAAAATAAGTCCATTATCAGCTATAATCATTTTTCAAACCAATGACAAAGAAAAAATCGAAGTATATTTAAACCAAGAATACATTTTAACAAGTGAAGAAAATAATATTCACACCATTCCTATATATGGATTACATGAAAATACAGAGAACATTATAAAATTAAAAAGTTCTGACAAAGAAATAGATTACAAAATCCAAACTGAAAAAAGCAATTTAGCATCTTTAAATATATTAGAAAACAATAATACTTCTAAACATGATGAATTATACTTTATGACAGCTTCTTATATTTCAGGACTATCTGCTTATGACCAAGATGGAAATCTCCGTTTCTATTTAACAGAACCTTATCGTATGGATATAGAATGGCTTGAAAATGGACACTTTATAATTGGAATTCCAGAAGGACAATATGCTGAAAATTTCTATGGATTTGTCGAAATGGATTATCTAGGTAAAATTTATAATTATTACACATTAGAACACGGTTTTTCTTTTGAAGCACAAATTTTAAATAATGGAAATTATCTAATAGCGGGTGGCGAAAATCCTGTCTACATCAACAAACAAGTAATTACGGAAATAAATCCCCAAAATGGAAAAACAATAAATAAGATAGACATCTATGATATTTTCAAAAGAATTGACCCCGAATTTCCTGATAAATACCTTGCTCAAGCTGCAATTCGCAATGGATTTTATTACGATGAAAAGACAAAAGATTTAATAGTATCATTTAGAGGAATCAATACAATATTCTGTCTAAACTATGAAACAAAACAATTAAAATGGATCTTTACTAATCCTCAAAATGAAGTATTTCAAAAAGACATCTGGCAGCCATATATGGTAACAAGTAAAGAGAATGATTACCCATGGGGACAACATGCACCAATCATTACTCAAGAAGGATACATCGCGTTCTTTAATAATGACTATGATAGATATCATGGCTTTGAAGTTGGTGGATACGACTCAGTGAGTCATTATAGTGATAACTATTCGCGTGCTGAAATTTATGAAATAAAAAATAATATTGCCATCAAAATATGGCAATACGATGAAAACGAATCATACTTTTCTCATCAATATGGATCGATTAAAATAAATGATCAAAATCAAAAATTAATCAATTTTGGTTGGACTTTAAAAAGTGATTATCGAGAAAAGTCAAATGCTACTCTTAGTAATTCAGAAAAAAATATTGATAATACATACGCTTACATTGTAGAATTAGATGAAAAAGATAATACGATTTTTAAAGCAACCATTGAAGAAGGAAAATATCGTGTTTTCAAGCATACAATCTATGATCATATTTCTACGAATATTGATTTCACAACATTACAGGAATATAATACAATTCCCAAAGAAAATCTGAACAAAAAAAATCGCAAGGAACTAAAAAATGTTAAAGATTGGATCTATAACGGAAAAATAACACAAAATTATTTCGAAACAAATTATGATATCAAAGAAACAGACGAAATTGAGTTTTATTTTTTAAATGAATCAGGAAAAGTATCTAGTATGATCTATAAAGAAAAAGAAGATCCAATAACAAAGAGAATCTTTGCTTTAGATCTTCCTCACGGAAAATATAAATTTTATATAAAAATTAATGGTATCGTTTGGAATACAAATACAATCATTGAATTTTAACGGATTTTTTAATCCGTTTTTTATATAAAAGAAAACTAACATAAGCAAATAAACTGCCAAATACTGAAACAATAGAAACAACATTACTAATCTGATCAACTCTAGTACCTGGATAAGTTAATGTATATACTCCATCTTCGCTAATTTCTACCTCAATAAATCCATTCTCATTTTCTTTCAAAGGAATTATTTCTCCTGATTCACTTGTAAGTTGATATCCAATATAATAAAGACGTGGTAATTCCAAAATAGAATCCCTTTTTGCTTCAAATTTCAAATTAGGAACACTACTTTCTAAAATACTAGCACGATTTCCCTTCTTGACTAGAATCCCTGAATCACGATTTTCATAATACTCTTCATTGCGATAAGCATTCTCAGGTAAATACTCATGTTGCCATCCCATCGCGGCACCACTCACCACCGTTTCTTCCTTGCTATGAAGAAATACATTGTCACAACGATAATGAATTTCAATAAGAGAAAAACTTGCTAATAACAAAACAATAAAAATAAGGGTTTTATTACTAACATTTCTTAAACACATAGGTGCAAAAATAGCAGCTCCAATTGCAACAAAAGCACAAAGCCTCCATGCAAATTGAATCATATAAAGGATACTTGGTAACATATCAAAATAAAATAACTTCGTAGAACAAAACAAACACAAAAGCATCATTACTACAAATCCTTTAGCATAAGGAATAGACATTAATTTCTTTTTTCTATATTGAACACAAGTAATAATAAATAAAATGACTGTTGGAAGTAAAAAGGAAAAAGTTACCCCATCATGAAAATGAACAAATGGGAAATATTCATGTGGCCACAAAGAAGTACCATAAACGCCCCAAGACATAACCCCTTCTAAAAATACAGCAATACCACCTCGAATTTTATACTCTACCATAGGAACCAAAAAGAAAAGACAAATCAGTAAGACAGAAATGGTAGCAATAATAAAATGATTTAAAAATTCTCGTCGAAACACTTTTTTATAATAAACTAATAAAAAGATAGCTAAAAAAATGGTAAAATAAATCATCAAAGTAAAGTGTGATAAGATTCCTCCCACATACCCGATTACAAACAAAGGATAAAATTTTTGAGGCTCACTATCTAATAAAGACACAACGCCAGATAAAATCATAGGAAGAAATGGAAAAACAAAAAGTTCTGCAATTGCATCACGAACATAATGTTCCGATAAATGGTAAGGACTCGATAGATAAATCAAACTTGAAAAAAATGCTACTTTTTTATTTTTACTTAACTTATATGTAAATTCATACATAGTAATTCCTGAAAGCAAAAATACAACAACATGCACAAATTGAAAGCTTTGTGTAACAGAAAAACCAATATTCGAAAAGAAACAATTAACAAAAGCTGTAATTGTATGTGAAAGTGGTGGATAAAGTAAATGCGAAGCATATCCAAAACCATTTGCTAAATTAGGTAAAATGGGACTTCCAAATATTCCATGCATACGAATAGAATCAGTAAGAGAAATGACATTTGCTACATGATAAATCGTATCATCATTCTCGTGATATGGATTAAGTAACATCGGACTCATTAAAAGAAGGGAAAACAAAATAATTCCCAAAATACTCCACTTATGTTCTAACAATTTTTTCATGATTATACCTCGTTTCATGAAAATAATACCATAAAATGCTAATTTTTGTAAAAAGCAAAAGATTAAACTATAATAGATTTAGGAAATGAAGTAGAATGTTAGAACATTATATAAAAAAATCTATTGATCCAAAATACCCTGATTTAAAGTTCTTTTAAAAAAAATATATAATAGTATGAAATCAATAAATCAGATATTTGGATGAAAGAGATCCACATGACCAAATAGTTTTATTTGTGAAGAACTATGATATATAATTACTCCATCGTCAAAAATTGCATATACGTTTTTTTGGGTATCATTTGAAACTTTTTGTAACCCTTCAAAATAATCTTTAGTTGCAATAGAATGAACATCAAAATAAAACGGATCATTTAAAACTCCAAAACCATCATAAAAGGCAAAATAAGAATATATAACTGGCATATAAACCATAATAGAATGAATTCGATCACATCCCTTAAATTCCAATAATTTACTAAGAACATATTGAATGCGGAGTTCGATCGGAAATAAAATATCACGATATTTATTTTCATAAAACAAATTAAAGTCCAAATCACTAGCAAAAATATTTGAACCTCTAGCAAAGCTTCCATTTAAAGCTATAAATTGTACTTTTGACAACTCAGGATAAAATGAAAGAACATCTTTTATAAGTTTAATAAATACATTTTTTGCTTTAACATACAATTTTTCATACCATCTTTTGAAAAATGAAAAGCATTAAATTCATATTCTATTTTAATTTGCTTCAATGATTTTTTATATTTTTGTTGTAAAAGAAAGAGAATTGATTTTTCTAAATTTTCCTCACTCATATTTTGCTTCATTAAACGAAAAACCTTTCTCATCTTTTAAAAATAAAATAGTATTAAAAGACATAATTAGTATTATACAATAAAATCAAAAAAAGAATTAAAAGCAAGGCGCATAATAATGCAACACTATAACATTGATAAAGACATATAAATAATCTATATATATTTTCACAGAGAAAGAAAGGAAAAACTCAAAAACCAAAACAAAATATTTATAATAAACTTTTAAGATAAAAAAAATCTATTTTTAAATAGAATTGTCAGCTCTAAAAATCTTTTTTTCGTGTTAAAGAAGATTTATTTTCTTCCAAATATTGTTGTACTAATTGAACCTCTTCATCACTATAATATTTTCTAAGCCTTTGATGTAATTTTCCCATTTGATAATAAGCGTAATACAATTTCCAATGGTAACCCAAATCATAATAAACACTTTCCTGACGATTTAATTCTTGTAATGCAATCTTATCATTTACTTTTACTGTTCGAAATTCTTTATTATCATGTTCTAGACTTTTTTCTATTTCCAACTGATGTAATTTTTCTCGTTTTAATAACAATTGTCCCTTTAAAAATTCAAGTTCACTAGAAACACCTACTTCTTCTTTTTGTTTCTTTTTTCTGCATTTAAAACTATCAAATTCCATAGCAATTCCTGCTACAATACCAAAAGAATATAATAAAAGTGTTAAAATTGACTGAAAATCAGTGGGAAAACCAATACAACCTATACTCCAAACAAAAAAAGAAGATATCGCCAAAGCCAAAGGAATACAATAAGGAAAGTAACGTTTCTTATTAAAAACTATAAGGTCATATTTTTTCTGATCTAATTCTTTAATCCTTTTTTCAATAGTTTCAATCAAGTTTTCTTCCACTAAAAAATCATCCAAACGATCATGATAATGAGTCAA
This sequence comes from uncultured Bacilli bacterium, assembly GCA_910585915.1. Taxonomy (GTDB): domain Bacteria; phylum Bacillota_I; class Bacilli_A; order RF39; family UBA660; genus MGBC162267. The sequence continues at coordinate 12,468 of CAJUGF010000007.1, forward strand.
AGTACGATTATTCTTCTCATCAATCAAAACAGCCTTACCATCAACATAAATATATTCTTTAAACATACTTACACCTCCAAAAATTTCAAATATTATAACACTCGACAAAAAAAAGTAAAGCAATATCTTAAAACCACAAAACATTTGTGATAAATTGTATATTAATGAAGGAAACTTCATAAAATAAAAAAGAAGCATTCAATATTCCGAGTATTGAGTGCTACCATATTAATTTACACCTTAATTCAATCGATGAATTGGGTTTTTTTTATTTTAGAATTACAAAAAGTAATACTATAAGTAAAAAGATGATTATGATTAAAGATAAGATAATAAATCTTTCTTACTCATATTGCATCACCTCCTAACCATTTTAAAATTAAGAGGCATCACAAAACTTATGAAATATTCCAAAGAAATCATAACACAAATTTCCATTCGCATGTATAAACTCTTTTAACCAAAGAAAATAGAAAGAATAAATCCAATCATGAAACATAGGAAAACAGAAAAAAATATACTCATAGTTACATGAAAAATAACCAGCATAAATAAATAAACAATACTACTCCATAAAAGACCATAAATAAAAATCAAAAACCGATTTTTGTTTTTCTGAAAACAAAATTCCACCAAACGACTCACAAGAACAATACCTAAAATTACTCCCATTCCAAACAAAAAAGTAAAAAAGATATGTTCTAGTGGATTGGAAAACAAATGAAGAACAAAAGAATAACTACCAAGCATCAAGAAAAGTGCTGTTCCACTAACACCAGGAATAATCATCGTCGTTGCATCCAAAAAACCTAAAAGAAAAATATATAAGCAAGAAAGAAAACTGAATGTTGGAACAAATTCAGTTGTGATAGAAAAAAAAGAAAAAGTCATTGGTAAGCAAAAACCTAAAATAAGAACTAAAACATCAATCTTATTAGTATAATGAAAGCTTTTACGAAAATTTGGTACCGTTCCTACAATTAAACCTAAAAATAAAAACATCGTAAACACATAATAATGACTCAGAAAAAAACTAATCACATGACTAAACAAAAAAACAGCAACCAATACTCCACATCCGATGGGAAAAAGATAAGAAACACTTCCTTTAAAATCTTCCTTTATATGATTAATAGAATAAATTGCTTTTTCATAAATTCCCAATAGTGCAGCAATTAAAGAACCAGACACTCCAGGAATTATTTTCCCAATTCCAACTAAAATTCCCTTAAAAAAAAGAAATAGACGTTTCATGAAATCACCTTCATAAAAAATCTATTCCAAAATATTGCCTATTATCAAAAAAACTACAAAAGAGGTGCAAATACCCGAAGAATTTTACCTAAAATGGTTTTCCAAACAGGAAACTTCTTTAAAGATGCAAGTGTTACTGGACAACAATCAAGTAACGTCTTTTGATAATCCTTTTCCATCTCTAATATCTCTTTATCTTGATACAAATAAACTCCATTTTCAAAATGTAGATACAAACTACGAAAATCTAAATTAATAGTTCCAATAATTGCTTGTGCATCATCAGAAAGAAACATCTTGGCATGTGGAAACCCTGGAGTATACTCATAAATTTTAACTCCTGCCTCTAATAAAGCCTTATAATAAGTTCTTCCAATCAAATAAATCATTTTTTTATCAGGAATTCCTGGCATAATAATTTTAACATCAATTCCAGAACGAGCAGTATTACAAAGAGTCTCTAACATATGATAATCAATAATCAAATAAGGAGTAATAATGTGAACATATTTTTGAGCTGTTTGTAACATATGCATATAGCTAAATTCTCCAACCGCATACGAATCAAGAGGATTATCCCCAAATGGTAAAACAAAACTAGAACTCTTAACAGATTCAATTGAATTCAAAAAAGGTTTATAAGAAACAGGAAAACGATCCGTTGCATTCCAGTTTTCCAAAAATAATAACACAAAGCTTCGAACAGCCTCTCCAGTAACCCGAATTGCCGTATCCTTCCAAACCCCAAAACGAGAAATCCGATTAATATATTCATCTGCTAAATTAAGTCCCCCAGTGTATGCAATTTCTCCATCTACTACCATAATTTTTCTATGATCTCGATTATTATAATGTGTAGAAATAATAGGTACAACAGGATTAAACACTTTCGTATGAATACCAAAACTCTCTAACATATTAGGATAATCTCTTGGTAAAAGAAGAAAAGAACAAGTACCATCATACATAAAATATACCGAAACTCCCTGACTTGCTTTTTCCTTTAAAATTTCTAAAATAGAATTCCAGAACTCCCCTTTTGCAACAATAAAATACTCTAAAAAGATATATTCTTTCGCTTGTCTCAAATCATTTAAAAAATCATCTAACATTTCTTCACCAAAGGGATAATAATGCACCTTAGAATTTTGATAAATAGGATAACCACTTACCTCGTTCATATAAGTGACATAATTTGAAATCAAAGCATTTTCTTTTTTTAATTTTGCAAGAACATTGGAATCCTGATTTAAATAAAATATTTGTTCCTTTCGAATTTGCTGATATCGTTTTGCAAATGCTTGGACACCAATTTGTAATTTCACAAAAAGATAAATATAAACTCCTAGAGTAGGAAATAACAATATCAAAATAATCCAAGATATTTGAAAAGATGGATTCGTAGTACGATTAATAATCCAAATAATCAAAGCAAAACCAAGTAGCGCAGTACCACCAAAAATCCAAATTAAATAATGATTTAAAAAGATATAACAAAAAACAATAAATGCTACTTGAATTCCTAATGATAAGAAAGCAAGCGTAAACCTACTAAATAAAACCTTAAATGGCAACGTGAATAAAACAGATATAAAATTACTCTTTACTTGACTGCTCTTCATTTTTCTTTCCACTTCCAACTAACATCGCCATACCTTGAATGACATGAATCACTTCTGAAATGATCACACAATAAGCAATAACTTTTGTAAGTGCAACCTTTCCATCCATTGGATTTAAAATAATCACAAGGCCAAGAATAATACCAAGAACACTAAAAATTAATAAATAATTCCACAAAGAACTCTTTTTTTCTGCTCCAAAATTCAAACAAACTTGAAATCGACTAGCATTTTTATAAATCATCGAAGCTCCAAGTAAATAAGTTAACATCGTTGCGAGTATTTCACTGCGAAGAATTCCAATAATTCCAAAAAAGAAATAAACAAGTCCATAAAAGGCATCACGACTATAACCTTTCCGTCCATCTTCCAAACGAAAAAAACGAACAAATTCTAAACACCCAAAAATAAGAGCAAGATATCCGACTACTAACACAAGGGTACTAATAATATCCCCTTCTTTAAAAAGTAAAATAAAAGCAAAAATAATCAATAAAGCCGAAATCAAAAATGAAAACCATAAATTTTTTCTAATACTTTCTTTTTGTAAATATTCTTGAAACATCATAACACTTCCTCTAAAATCATTGTAGCATTGGAATCAAACTTTGTAAATCAAGAAAAAAAGAGCTTACGCTCTATTGAATTTCAATAAATTTCTTTTGATCTTTTTCAGCTTGTTTTGGTAATTCTAATTTCAAAGTTCCTTGAACAAATTCTGCTTTAATATGTTCCTCATCAACTTCTCCAAGATAAAAACTTCTTGAATATTTTCCATATACTCTCTCACGACGAATATACTTTTTATCATCATGCTCCTCATGATTCTCATTTTTTTCAGCAGTAATCACTAAATTACCATTATTACATTCAATTTTAATTTCATTCTTTGAAAATCCAGGAATATCCATTTCAATGAAATACTTATTATCTTTTTCATAAATATCACATTTCATCTTAGTAACATCCCCTTCCATAAAATTATCAAACAAATCATCTAAATAAAACTTTCTAGGTATAATATTCATACTTATCTTTCCTTTCACAAATTAATCATAGCACTATTTTTAGCACTTGTCAACAAAGAGTGCTAAAAAGATAATTTCTTTTGAAGACTAAGATCCTTAGAAATATGATATTCTTTCATAAGATTATCAATGAGAGAAAGAATTTGATCCTCAGATACTTTAAAATAGAAAGAAACTTTCTGAATAGATTCCCAAAAATCATTTCCACTATTTAGCTCTTTAGTAAGCATTTCCATAAGAGAAACAGAATCACTATCATGAAATAAAACATCATATGGGTTTGATAAATCATCTAAAGTATCTAACGAAACACCAGAACTCTTCTTTAATAATCGAATACGTTTTACAATACAAAATTCAATATATTTCCTAAGAATCCCATAACAATATCTTTCCCACAATGGATTTTGATATACCATAAAATTTTTTTCTAATTCTTGTCCTGATTCCAAAAGATAAAGCAAAGCCCCCTGAATATCATCAATGGCTTCTTCCCCACAAGAATAAGCCATAGGATATTTCTTTCGAAGACTACTAACAACAATTTTAGCTTTAGAAAGAATCATATCATAATTTTTTGTAAAAACAGAAGAACTTAATTTTCCTGATCCAAACCAAAGTTTGCCATAACTCTGTAAAATTGCCATATAATCTCTCAAATATAATTCTGCTTTTCTAACCGAAGGACTTAATAAATAATAAAATATGAAATCTTTTAAATCGACATGATGCATTTGACATAAATAAATAAGTTCCTCTTGCGTATAATATCTTGCTTCTTTAAAATATAGTCTATAAATTCGCTCCATATTGGACTTCATATAAGAATTTGAAACACTCAAAGAATAATGATATTTTAAAGCTTCATTATAACGATGTAAATTAGTTCCCAAAATATCACTCAAAAAAGTTGAGAAAGTAAACCCCTTTCCATATTGTAAATATAGATCGTCAATTTTTTGAGGAGATAATTTATGATAATAAAGTCCCATTGAATGAAATAACATCCGAAGTTTATTTTTTATATCTTCTGAAACATTACTATACTGATTTAAAATCATGTGAGGATTTTTACGGTCATAAGGATAATAATGTTCAAGAACATCACTAAAAAAAATTGTTCTAGTAGTGCTTTGTCCCAACATTTCATATAAGTCATCACAAGTTTTACAATCGATTGCTTGATTAAAAAATCCCATTTCTTGTATCATATTTTTACATTGATTAGCTTCTTCCAATGACAAACGATATCGTAAAAGAAGTATGGTAACTCGACTTCCACGCTTTGCAAAATCATAACTATCAGAAGTTAAAAGTAAAACACGAATGGCAAATTGGCGTTCTGATAAAAATGGTGCATATTCTTGATGTAAATCTTGTAACATCGAATAAGTAATCTTAACTCCACCATACCCTAAAGCAATAAGTCTTGATTGAATCGCTTTGATTTCTTTTTTCGCAAGCTTCTTTAATATAACGGCATTCTTACCACCCTTCATTGCATAAAAACTTGATTTACTCATTTGCAAAACAATTGTAGCAAATTCTATTTCTGTAATCTCTTGACTAAGCATTGGACCAAATCTTTGAAACAATTTAAAAAAAATAGAATAAGAAATAGATTTTTCTAAATAATTCTCTTGAATCAAAATATTCCATAATTCTGAAAGTGCTGGATATGTTTTTTTAGGTTTTAAAACAGTTACCCGTTCTCCACGGCTACAAAGCCGTCTATAATCTTCACGAGATAAATGAAGTCCTCTATGGGCAAAATCAAATTCATCCAAAAAAGTATTTTGAAACATTTTATATAACAATTGAAATTTTTGATAATCAATCATGGCTTCTTTATACCCATATTCCTCCAATTTTGACTCAATATCCACTATATTTTCCTTTTGAAATAATGGAATAGCAGTATGACTTCGTTTTAACTTTTTTATTTGCTCACTTGTAATATTCAAAACATCATGAAAAAAAACTTTTTGTGTAAATTCTTTTCCATAAGTTTGATATAACGATTCTAAACCTTCAAAATCTTTAATTAAAAAATTTTCATAACCATTCTGTTTCATTTGTTCTTGAATAGAAGGAATATCACCAACATTTTGTAAAATCCACACTTTACTTCCTGAACGACATTTTCGATACATTCCAGGTGTTAACTTCAAAACACGAATCGCAAAAGTTTTCATTGTTAACCCATCCCCATAAACAGAATATAAATGCTCTAATTGTTTCAAATCAATCTGATTCATTGCATAACCATCCTGAATAAGACGACTCATCAAGCAATCAATTTCTTCATTACTTAAACGATCTCGAATCATTAGTACTGTTACATCATGCTTCAAATACTTTGCATTACAATAAGTATCCCATTTAATCTCTAAAACGAAAGTTACAAAATCTTGGAATGTCAAACTATCATTAAAAGTTTCATACAATGTTTCTACTTCACTATATGGAACCGATTTATTACAATACCCAGCGTTCTTTAGCTTCTGTTTCACTTGCTTAAGATACACTTCAAAAGTTTCTACCTGTTTAATTTCTTCCATAAAAAAATACCCCTCTTGAAAATAAGGGATATTATATCACTTTTTGAAAAATATTCAAAACTTAAATATTTAATTGCAATTTTCGTGAATAATTAGGAAGATACTCATGAATAATTTCAGAATTTATTTCATCCTTTTTAATAAGTTCACCACTTGGTAAAATAACGTTACCTTCCGTAAACAATTCAATATATTCATTTTTATATTCTCTATTCATGGCATGTGCAATGCTAGTCATTGATTTATCCATGACTGCATACAAATAATGATTTCTTATTTCATAATCAGAGGTTGACAGAAATTGTTGATATTCAAAATCAAAATAAACCTTTGATAATATTGAGATTTGAAATTCATCTTAAGTCGGATAAAAAGAATCTAAATCCTTTATTTCATTTGCAAAATCAACTCTTCTTTATGAACTAATAACGACATATCATAAATCAAAAAAAGAAACTTTTATTTTTGAATCGTGCTTTGATATGTAACACCAAACCATCGATCATAATATAATTGCTTCCGTTTTATGAGAAAAACTACATGTATTAAGTAAAACAAAAAGAAAAAAACCATCACAAACAAAACATTAATAAGAAAAAATAAAGCTTCAGCATGCAAACGATGCACAAATAAAAGAAAGAAATAAGTTGAACTAATTGGAAAAATAATATAATAGAAAAGTAAGAAAAGAATGCGCAAAATACTAAAAATAAAAGCGGATTGCTGAAACTCCAATCTAACATTTAAAAACTTGGCACCAATCGTTTTTCCATTTTTTAAAAATGGGATCAAAACAAAATAACAGCCAAACCACAATACATGCCACCATAGATCTATGGTAAAAAGAAGCAAAAAGAAATCAGAAAGAAAAAATAAGAAAAAATCAAAACAAAATAAGGTAATTCTTCGAAGTGCTGATACATTCTTCCCTTCCTTAAATGATTCTGCATCCATACGATCTCGACTTGGTAAAAAAGAAAGAAAAAGTTTCATAATAATATAACCCAAAGCTCCACCTAAAGTATTCATAAGTAAATCATCAACATCAAACACACGATATGGATATTGATATAAGAAATAAAGCCCAGTAAGTTGTGTTACTTCAAAAAATAAACTAAGTAAAAAACTATAAAAGCAAGTATTCTTAAAATCACATTTAAAATAATAACGTAAATACATTCCAAAAGGAATCGTCATAAAAATATTAAATATCACAGTATAAAAAGATGGATCACAAAGAGATTTTAAATACGTAGAAGGATCATTCCACACAAAGGAAGATTCTCTTAAAAAATCACCAATAAAAGAAAATAAATGTGTTCGTATCATACCTTCCTTATAGACTACCGACTCCCTTGGTGGTAAAGGTAAAATAACTAAAAAATACACTACCATTAAATACAAAATAAAAGAATAAATAATAAAAGTCCGAAACTTATGAATCGACCCATACTTATGATACTCTATTAAAATAAAAGGAATGGTGATCAAAAATGCCACAATAGGAAAAATAAGAAAAGCCGTTTTAATTGAAAAAATATAATTACTCATACGAGAAAAGATTGTATTCGCTCATACAATCTTATCCTCCTTTCTAACGTTCTTTAATAATATTTCGACTACAATAATAAGTTAGTAAGAAATATCCACCATAAATAAATACTAAGAAACAAGCGGTCATCACAATAGATGCTAATAATTTCTCCGTTCCAAAAGTCTCTAAAATATAATTGCAAAATTGAATTCCAAAAATCGAGTGAATCATTGCAAACAATAATGGAAACAAGAAAAACAATCCAATTTGACGAAACAACGCTTGACGAATCATTTTTTCATCACATCCAAGCTTACGAAGCATTTGATACCTTAATTTATTATCAGTGCTCTCACTCACTTCTTTTAAAGCTAGAATAGCTGCACTAGATATCAAAAAAATAATACCTAGATATAATCCAATAAATGTCACCATAGCACTAAGACCAATACTATTTTCATAAATAGATATCTTTGTCGTAGCATTAATTTTACTTTGTTTTAAACTCGTAAAATAAGCATTTTTAGACAACCCATCGACTAAAGATTCAATATATTCTTTCTCCTCATCAGTGAGTGCCTTATAATTAGCAAGCAAAATATTCTCTCCACGATAATCTTCTAAATTGACGGAATCTGGTAAAACAAATAATCCAGTATTAATATGTCCACTAGACATCTCTAAAAAACCATCCTGACACTCTTGATACTTCGGATAATAAGAAATTCCATCAATAACAATTGGTGTATTTTCAAAAAGACCTGCTTCTCGAATGTCAAATACACTAGTATAATCAGCAACTAAAATATATTCATGATCCTCTAAAGAAAATGTAGGTTTATGATAAAGTTCGGCCAAACGATTATAATCACTTAGATGAACAAAACGTTCTAACGTTTTAAATTGCATATAAGGATACTTTTCTTTCATAGAAGGATATGCATTTCCAAGAGTAGTTTCTATTGTAACATCTGGTATTTCATACGTATAAAAGTCATATACATCTTGAAAATATTTCGAAGAATCAAAGTTTGCTTGTTTCAAAGAATCCACAATACTAAGTTTCGTATCAATAAAATCATTTTCACTCATATAATCAGAGTAAAAATTTCCAGACAAATTCTTTTTATGATCCAAATCCATTCTTTTCACAATCTGAATATCCATTGGAGCCAGGGTCTTTAAATTATAAGTCATGGAATTCTTTATAGACAAAGCACTTGATAACACGCAAATGGTAACAAAAAGCATAATAGTAATCACACTCATTGAAATCACAGTCGTATTAATCTTACTACTAATTTGTCTTACTGTAAAACTATTTAAATGATGAAAATAATACTTTTTAAATGATTGAACAATTCGAAGCATAACAGAAGATACCGACCAAATAATTAAGAATGTTGAAACAATTCCTAAAATAATTGGAAGAAATATTTCTTGAGCGTTTTGCATCGTATCGACACCAATCGTTACCTTATAATAAGCAAATATTAAACTTCCAAGACCAATTAAGAAAACAAACATACATAAAAAGGGATTACGTAATGTTACTTTTTCAGACTTTTTAGCAGAAGAAAGCAAATCAATCAACTTACATTTTGATACACTAATCGTATTAAATACCATAACACATAAATACATAATACTAAAATAAATCAACGTTTTAATAAGAGCTGTATGAGAAAAAACAAAAGTAAATTTCGTCATATCTGCTTCAAACATATTAGCAACAAACACACTCATTACTTGAGAAGCCATAACTCCTAAAAAAAGTCCAACTATTAAAGAAATAATACCAATACAAATTGTTTCAAATAAAAGAATTTTAGAAATATGCCCTTTACTCATACCAAGTGTCATATAAACACCAAATTCCTTATGACGTCGCTTCATTAAAAATCGACTAGCATAAATAATCAAAAATCCTAAAACAAAAGCAATAAAAACACTTACCATAGACATCATATTCATCATAAGTTCAATAATATCTTTTGTTTGACTAGAAACATTTAATAAAACGGTTTGACTTTCAAGTGCATTAAACACATAAAAAATTGCAACACCCAAAATCAATGTAAAAAAGTAAATAGCATAATCTTTAAAACTTTTTTTAATATTCTGAAAAGATAATTTAAACAACATCATTTAAACTACCTCCAAGAAGTGTAACCACATCAATGATTTTATCAAAAAACTCTTTTCTTGACTGATCTCCACGATGAAGTTCATTAAAGATTTTTCCATCTTTAATAAAAATTACTCGACTAGCATAACTTGCTGTAAAAGCATCATGCGTTACCATTAAAATCGTTGCATCTTTTGTTTGATTCAAATATTCAAAGCTTTCTAGTAAAACTCTAGCATTTTTACTATCAAGTGCTCCTGTTGGTTCATCTGCTAAAATAAGTTTAGGATTTGTAATAATCGCTCTAGCACTTGCTACCCTTTGCTTTTGTCCACCACTCAGTTGATATGGGTACTTATCTAAAATCTTACTAATATTTAAATCCTTCGCCATTTTCATAATTCGTTCTTTTTGTTCCTTATAAGGCACATTTAAAATTGACAAAGACAAAGCAATATTTTCATATGCTGTCAAAGTATCAAGAAGATTAAAATCTTGAAAAATAAAACCAAGTTTCTCTCTTCGAAAACGATTTAAAGCATTCCCTTTTAATTTAGTAATATCTTCGCCATCAACTAAAATAGCTCCAGATGTCACTCGATCTATCGTGGAAATGCAATTGAGTAAAGTAGTCTTCCCAGAGCCACTAGCTCCCATAATTGCTACAAATTCACGTTTTGTAACATCAAAAGAAATTTTATCAATTGCTTTAGTAATGTTACTCTTATTACCATAATATTTCTCAACATTTAAAACATTTAAAATAGTTTCCATAATATTCCTCCCATAAATCCATCATATAAAAAAAAGAAATATCTTTCCATCGATTTATCTAACAAAATCTTACAAAGTCGTAAGATTTCTTCATTATTATTCTAACCACTTTAAAAAAAACTATAATCACATACATAATTAGAACAGGAAAAACTAATTTTAAATAGAAAATTTTATTGTTTGGTCACAACATCATAAAAATCATAAGAAGAAAAAGTAATAGACACTTCGGTGTATTCTCCTTCTTTTGATTCAATTGAAATTTGATGCCCTAACTTTTGAATTAAATTCTTGACAATAAAAAGTCCCATCCCAGTAGATGCAGATATCATACGACCATTACTTCCTGTAAAAGATTTATCAAAAACCCGTTCTATCTCAGAAGAACGTATGCCAATACCATTATCCCATATTTTTAAAACAACTTGATGAGAAGAAATAATCGATTTCATTTTAATTTGAGCATAATCATCTTTTCGATATTTAATACTATTAGATAAAATTTGATTTAAAATAAAAATCAACCATTTCTGGTCTGTTAAAACCTCTCCAGAAACTTCACTCACATCAATCAAAATTTTACCCAAAATAAAGGCATCTTTATTTTTCTTAACAACATCATTCACGACATCTTGTAACAATGTTTTCTTAATAAAATAATCCTTTTCTAATGTTTCACTTCGTGCATAAAACAAAACTTGCTCTACCAAATTTTCAATTCGATTCACTTGTTCTAAAACCATTTGTTTTTCATACTCACCATTATGAAACATCAAGATCAAATTAGAAATCGGAATTTTCACTTCATGAATCCATAATTCAATATAATCACGAAACCCCAAGTTCATTTGTTCCAAGAATCCAATCTTTTCATTCATTGATTTATCAATATCATAAAGCATATCCATAAATTTTTTAGCATCCAAAAAATCAGCATTGACATCCATTTCCGTAATCAAATACTTTTGATCAAGTTCCAATAAGGTTTCAAACATGGAATTATAAAAACGTTTTTTCTTATAATAAAAATAGAGTAAAACCAAAAGCCCAAAGCCTAAAAACAAAAGCATAAACAAAATTATAAATGGCATCTCAACATGAAAAGAAAAAAAGAAAAGAGCAAATAAAAGAATCAAAAAAACATAGCATCCAAAAAAAAAGAGCATACTCTAAAAAATATTCCTTCCATTTCATTTCAAATAATACCCTATACCCTTTCTGGTCTCAATCGCATCATCAAGACCTACATCACGAAGTTTTCCTCGAAGACGACTAACATTCACTGATAGTGTATTATCATCAATAAACTCTTCACTATCCCATAAATAACGCATTAAATCTTCGCGAGATACAATGACTCCCTGATGAAGTAGTAAATATTTAAAAATTAGCATTTCATTTTTTGTTAAATATACTTCTGTCTCTTCACATAATAAAATACATTTATCAGGAATTAGTTGAACATTTTGATAAGTAATTTGCGAATAATTTTGTTCCATTCGTTTAAAAATAGCTTCGATCCGCAGCAATAAAATCGTAGGATTATAAGGTTTCGTGATATAATCATCCGCCCCATAACTCATTGATAAAACCTCATCACTCTCATTATCAAAACTAGTAATCATAATCACAGGTACACTACTAGTTTTACGAAATTCTCTTAAAATTTGTTCTCCATTTTTTACTGGCAAATTAATATCTAACAAAATCAAATCAGCTTCTACATTCTTCATTTCTTCTAAAGTATGTTCAAACTGATGAATCACAACGACTTCATATGATGCAGTAATTAATAATCTTTTTAGTTCTTCTCTTAAAACATTATCATCTTCTACAATTAATATTTTCTTCATATTACTTCCTTCTTTATCTCAAAATTATAAAATAATTTATTTGAAAAAGCAAAAAAAGAACACAAACTATGAATGCATTATCCATTCCACAATAATTTTTTTAATCGCATAATAATCATCTTTTGAATACTTCGTATTACAAATACAATAAGATGCATTCGATAAATGTGCACAAAACATACATTCATTCAAATCAGAACAATCTTGAATAAACATCGAATTACTAATTTTACCAGAACAAATAACATGATAGCAATTTGTACAATTAATGGAATCATCGGCACTAATACAATAATTACATTGATAACTACGACTAGAAGATAATAAATACTCAGAATTTCCTACCCCATTACAAAAAATAATATGAGACGAATCACTCGTATTCGTCGAATGATATACATTCTGACTTCGATAAATAGTATCACTTTTACAAACATTCAAAGAATCATAAACTCGTTCTGTGGTAATATAATTAAGATTTTGAAAACATTCCATCAATTCTTTAAAAGAAGTAATTTGTTTCGCACTTCCCTTCCATTTTCCCGCACGTTCCCATTTTTCTGAATTTGCTAAAGTAATATACTGATCAAAATTAATAGAATCTGCCCAAGTAACTTCTCCTGTCGTCGAATCTTTTACTTCATAAGGAAGATTTCGATCAAATGCAAACTTCTCATAAATATCTTGTAATGAAAAAGATACTTTTTCACCAAAAACACGTTCAAAAATTTGGATAGAGATTTCTAATGCTTTTTCTTCATTCATGTGTATCACCTCACTTTCTTATGACTGGTTGAAATCGTTTTCAAAAAACTTCCCACTTTCATACTCGGATCCATAACAAAAGATACCGAAGATTTTTTCTCTTTTTTTTCTTTCTTCTCCTGTTTTTGAAACTCATTTTTTCGTGGAATCGAAGTAAATGGTAAAGTTTTAAATTTCATAGCTGATAATATTTTCCCCTCTTTTTGAATCCGTAACACTCCTTCACGATTGGATAATCCTGTTAACATTTTTATTTTTTCTTCTCTTATATTATTTCCATACAAAGACATATTCATATGGTCTACTAATAAATCAGCATCAAAATAAGCAATCCGAAACAAATAATAATTCACAACATTCGCTAAAATTGCATCTTTAAGGGAGGAACTAACTTGAGTTAAATACTGGCTTATCAAAACTACTGCTACATGATACTTACGTGCTTCAGATAAAAAACGACATAAAATAGGATTTTCTACTACCGCAACTTCATCAATTACAAATAAAAACTCCTCTTCTCCTTCATAAGACTGAACATAAGATAAAATTTGACACATCAAAAACCCTGCAATCACTTGAATAATATGATCTCCAAACATAACTCTAGAAAGAGAAAAGAGCGTTAAAAAATTCCCTTCAATGACCTCATCGATCGAAGCAAAAACTTCTTCCGTTGCAAAAACTGGAACACTTTGCATTTCATCTAAGAAAGCAATGATAGGACTGATTGCTTCCCCATAAGATTTCGTCTTTAACTCATAAAAATCTTGAAAGAAAAAATCCGCAATGGAACAATCAATCTCCTCTTGATATTCTTGTAATAAATTCATTCGATAATCCGTATCCATTAAAAGCTTTCTTAAATTTTGAAATGAAAAAGAATGAATAGAAATGAGAAGTTGAAACGAAAATCGTAAAACGCGCTCCAGTTTTGAATTATATAAATCTCCCATCAGCATAGAAAATAAAGACAAATAAAGTTCCGTTTGTTGAATCACATCAGAAGAATTAGAAGAAAATAAATGAACACTACTCATAGAAGTCATAAAATCAATCACTTTAGTTGCATCAAGTCCTCCAATATCTTGTTCTAATGCTGCATGAGGATCAATAACAATGACCTTATAATGATGTTCTTTTTGAATTTCATAAATAGATTTTAATAAGGTACATAAAAATTTTGATTTTCCACTTCCACTTCCGCCTAAAATAAGAGAATGACAAAAAAAATCATAATCAGAAATAGATAAATAACAATTCTCACTAAGGTATGGAAAAGAAGAAATTTCAACACAAGAACTGGACTGAGAGGAACCAAAATAACAAAGTTGTTTCTGAATTTTAAAAAAAGTTGGTATTTTTTGAAAAACAAAACGATTCGATTGAGCAATATCAAAAGCAAAAAAAGTATAAGGATTTAAAAACATACATCGGCTTTTATAATAATAGTTATTCTTTTTATAATAAACATAAGATTGATGAAAAAAATATTTTTTTCCACCATTAAAAAATTGAACTTCAAAAGATACAATTTCTTTCTTTTTTTGGTAATAAAACTTGTCAAAAACTTCAATCATCGTTTCATCATTCCAAAAATAACATGTTGAACCAGTTTTATCATAATAAGGCATAATAGCCTCTTTTTCTTGAAAAGCAAAAAAAGATAGTCCATCCAAAAAAACAGGTAATGGATCATTTGTATGAAGATAAAGATGAATTCCACTTTTTAAAAATGCAAAAGCAAAGGAAAAACGATGAAATAACTTATGATAACGACGTAATGTTTCAAAAAGATTTTGAAAATGCTCGAGTGTTAACTTGCCATCTTGTAATAAAATTTCATATCGATACTTCATAACAATCCCCTAAAATTTATGATATAAAAAGACAAGAAAAAAAACTGATTTTTTACATTCAAAAAAAATCAGTCTTCAATCGGAACAAGCATTTCCATATATCCATCATAATATACTTCTAATTCAGGCAAATTACGTAAATTAAACTTACAGCTAGGTAAAAAAT
Source organism: uncultured Bacilli bacterium (assembly GCA_910585915.1). Classification (GTDB taxonomy): domain Bacteria; phylum Bacillota_I; class Bacilli_A; order RF39; family UBA660; genus MGBC162267. Next base: position 28,009 of record CAJUGF010000007.1, read on the forward strand.
GAAAATAAAATTGATGGGATAATTCTTGAATGTCAAAAGATTTTATAGAATCAATTCGAAATACTAACCACTTAGATTTCGGAATATGATAAGAAATAAGCCCCTCTTTTTTTTCATGGTTCAACACCCAATATTCTAAATGGTCACTATGAAATCGATCCTCATAAAACACTAAACCATATTCCCATAATCCATGCTTTTGATACATTTTTTGATAAAACAAAGGAGCCTCTTTCCCAATCGTTTGCTCTGTTACTGAAGTTCCTTTTCCATAAAGAGTAAAAGAATTCAATTCTCGTATCTCATAAGTTAATTTTTTTCCTTGATTAACTTGGCTTTCAAAATGAAACTTTGGATAGTTTTGGAAGCTTGCTTTTCCTTTTTTAGCTTCACTAGGTTTCACCCCATGAAACTTTTGAAAAGCTCTAGAAAAAGAAGTTGGATTCTCATAACCATATTTAATAGCAACATCAATAATTTTTTCTTGTTCATAATACAAATCATAAAAAGACATCGATAATCTGCGATTTCTAATATATTCCGTTAAAGTAACATTCACTAACAACGAAAAAAAGCGTTCCATCGTATAAACATTAACTCCTAAAAAACGAGCTAATACTCGATAATCAATCTCTTCGGATAAATGAGATTCAATATACTCTACCATTTGATTTAAAGAATCATAAACATCCATAGCATTCACCTAATTTCTTACAGCTTACCACAAAATTACTTACTTTGAAATTGATTCTAATTTAAGAATCGATCTAATAATTTAGGATCTTGATGAGAGAAAAATAAACTATGTCCCTCATCTAACTGCTGAATATGTTCCATATCTTCTACATCCAAAGAAAAATCAAAGACATCAATATTCTCTATCATTCTATTTTTATGAGTTGTTTTAGGAATCACCACAATATTTTGTTCCAATAAAAATCGTAAAATAACTTGAGCAACACTTTTTTTATATTTATTTGCAATCTCTTGTAACACTGCATTTTCAAAAATATCATTTTTTCCTTCGGCAAACGGTCCCCAAGATTCATGTTGAATAGAATACTCCTTCATATATTTTGCATCTTCCCTGCGTTGCCAAAAAGGATGCGTTTCTATTTGATTAACATGAGGAACAATACGATTAAACTTAATCAAATCAACCATACGATCTGGAAAAAAATTACTCACTCCAATTGCTCGAATTAAGCCCTCTTCATACATACTCTCTAAAACACGCCATGACCCATAATAATCTCCAAAAGGTTGATGAATTAAAACCAAATCTAAATAATCCGTTTGTAACTTATTCATAGATTCCATTAAAGACTCACGAGTTTTCTCCTCACCAGTATTGGTAATCCACACCTTCGTTGTAATAAAAAACTCACTTCGAGGAATTCCTGACTTTAAAATAGCTCTCCCAACCGCTTCCTCATTTCCATAACGTTGTGCTGTATCAAACAAACGATACCCCACCTGAATGGCATCACTGATAGTTCGTTCACACTCTTCTAAATCTCGAATTTGATAAACACCAAATCCAACTTTTGGCATCATAACACCATTTTGCAATGTAACATATTCCATAAAATCATCCTCACAAATCCTATTGATTTTCTTCTTTTAAAGATATAAGAATATCTTTTTGATAACTACTTTCTAACCGATTATAACGAACACCACAAGCATCTAACAAATATTTAGAAGCTTCATTCCCCTCTTTTCCTGCATACTTATCTGATAAATAAACAACTTCCATAATTCCCGTTTGAATTAACATCTTAACATTCATTACAAGGAAATAAATTAACATAAATCCGACTTCCTTCAAAATTTTTTTGAACCATTATAATTCAAAATAGCATTAAATTCTGCAGGACAAACATAAGGATACTTTGTTTCAAATCAGTTGCACCACTACGATTCCAAGGAAATTCATCATCTGAAATACCATTTGGAGTTCCATTATACCCAGTACTAATAATTCGATTGTCTAAACTGACAATACAAGCTCCCACAGCATTGGTACTTAAAAGTCATAACTAAAATTACCATAAAAAACTCATCCTAAGTCACGTACTCTTTTCTTTTATTCCATATCTTTTTCTAACTTCATAACATTTCACCAATTCTATTTTAATAAAAGAAAAACAATTAGTAAAGAAAAGACAAAAAATTAAAATGTTTTTGTCCCATAAATCAAATGATAAAGATATCCTCACTTATCAATATCTTTCAAATTCAAATCTAGTTTTTTCGCAAATTTTAATAATTTATCATATTTATCTAATGCCATTCCATCATATTTTGTTATTTCCACGAATACCGATAAGTAACCATTCATTAATTACTTCATCAGTATCCCTTAAAAACTTACGATAAGAGGGTTGATAATAACGATCAAATTGCTTAATTTCATTTTGAAACCTAGCATCCTGTTTCATAAATTGCTCAATTCTTTTAAATTCATCATTCGACAATTTTATTATTATTTCTGTATCAATATGATTCTTTTCTCATCTCCATGCACTACAATGAAATAATTCACTAAGTTTTACAATAAATTTTAAACTAGGTTCTGTTCGATTAGATTTCCAACTAGATATTGTCTTATCTGTTACAAATAATTGATATCTAAGTTCCTCTTGTCTCCATTTTTTACTTTTTCTCAAAACTAAAATTCTACAAACAAAATTTATGCTATCACTAAAAAAGTATAACATGAAAAACATTAATCTCTTCTCTACATTTTGTAGAATTAGTTAAATAAATTAATCAATTATAAACGTTCAACCGAAATAAAATCATACTAACAAATTACATATTACGTATTCTTTTTCTTTCATCAAAATTTAATTTTACTAATTCATCATCTAATAATTGATTTAATTCTACTAATCCAGTATTACAATTAGGAATTAACGAAAGCAATTTTTCATTCCAATGATTATCTTCTGCAAAAAAGAAGAAAAACTCTTGAAACATCACACAATCATCTGCATAATAAATTTTTTCAACTTTTTGTGATTGTTCTAATTGTTTCAGATAACAAGTCATTTGATAAGCTTTCCCATATCCAGGTTCTAAAATAACTGCTCCATTTTCAAAATAGCCTTGATCAAAAAATTGTCTTCCAAAAATAATAAAAGAAGAAAAATATCCACTTAATATTTGTTTTATCTCCATAACCATATCTTTAGATTCAGAACTAATTAAAGAAAATAGAATATAATCTACATGATACCCTTGCTGTAACAACGATAATAAATCATTAAATCGCTGGTAAGTCTCTTTTTCATTTGGTATACGACCTTGAATCGTTCCCGCAATATCACAAAAGAAACAGATACATTTTTTCATATTTTAGCTCCTAGCATCATTACAACTATAAATTTATACATTATATTCATTTTTTCAATTCTTGATTCTTACAATCTTTCTAAATGTTAAATAATAATCCATTATGTCATCGCTCAAATTCTTTAAGCATATTTCATCAAGAACTACAAAGATACCATTTTTTATTCGTACTATTTTTCAAAAACATTCTTACTTCTGATAATTCTTCTTTTTGCTATGTTTCATCGCCACCAACAAATGTATCAGGATAAATTTCTTCAAAAGTATTATTCTGTAGATAAATTGATATTCCATCAAAATTTAATCCTTCTTCAATATTAAAATCTGGATATTCTTCACTACATGGAGTGATTATAACGTATTTTGACATAAGACTAAATTCTACCATAATGTCATTATATCTTTTCAATGCTTCTAAAGCGCCCAATTTTTCACACATTTTTTTGTTTAAATGGAGCCCACCCATTAACATTACAAAACTGCCTTGTGCAATCATTTCTCTAGCCTCATCATTTGTTAAATCTGATGTAATTAATTAACTTCATCAATTTATAAAAACACCAATTAATAGATTCTATAGCATTTTTAACCTGTTCTTCTTCAATTAAAAAAGAAATTCCTACAATTATATTAGCAATTTCATATTAAAAGATTGAATTAAATTTACTATATCAATAAACCTATTATTATTTACATATTTTAGAAGACAATCTTCTCTAACCTATTCATTACAAGTTTCTAATCCAAATACAAAAATAATATTTTTAATTTTTATTTTACTTTTTAACATTCTTCACTTATTTCATTATAGTCTAGTATACTACCAAAAGAATTTAATAATAAAACTCTTATTTCCTCTTTACTTTCATTTAAAGCACTATCAAAGGAAATTTCTAGTTCTTTTGGAGTAACTTCCATAAACGCCCATTATACAAAAACCATTTAAATAATTTGAACATCCTTTACTTTTAAAACATATCTGAAATACACCATTACTCATAAGTTGAATATAAAAAGGTATAATTGGTTATTTTTTCTTATCTTTCTTTCTAAAAAATGTTATAATATAGACTACAAAAGGATTGATAGTATGGATAATTATTTTTTAGATAATAATCTTTTAGAACAAAATACTCCAGTTGTTTTTACTGACGGCTCTTCTATATATGATGAATTAAAACGTAAATATAAAACTCACAAGAAAGGACTTTTTATTTACGGTCCTAGTGGTGTTGGAAAAACTTATTATATTAAGCATCAAATAGAAAATAATTGGATTGATGGTGATGTTTTATGGGAAGCTTGTAATGCTTTTCCTACAGGTGATTGGTGGAATTTAAGTGATGAAGAAATTGATACCATAGAAAGAAGAGCTGATGTAATAACTGAACAAGCTAAAAAATTGGGGTTTTGGATTATTGGAGCTAGTTCCGTAAACATGATTCCAGATGCGATTGTAATCCCAGATTTTGAAACTCATTTTAAATATATTAAATATCGTGAAGAACATAATTATGATGGTGGAATAAAAAGCTATGATATTGAAAAAATAAAAAGAAATAGAGAATATTTTTCTAGATTCAAAGAAAATGGAGTTCCTATTTTTACAAGTGTCGACGATGCTGTTTTATATCTTCAAAATCAACTGGATAATAATGCCCATTCACATTAGCAATTATATTATTAGTTTTATCAATTTCAAAAGAAATACCTCCACAATAATCTACATTGATAAAATCACTTTTTTCATAGCCAAAAACTGTTTGTTTAGCAAGTGGACTTATCAAATCATAATGAGTCCCACTCCAAACAATCAACTTACTATTTGGCTTTTTTATATGGAAATAATTAGAAAATCTTTTTATTACATTTATATAATAAACTCCTCTTGCTACTATTTCATCTGGTCCTTCGGCATTTAACGCTTCTCTTTCTAATTTATATCTATCTTCCTCAAAATCTATCCAAAATTGCTGATTCATACCATTATTTTTTTCTTTTAAAAATTCAAAATAACCTTTTTTATCAGTAAACATACTAGGCTCTGCCAATTTATCTATTTGTTTAATTTGCATATTATAATTTAAATCTTCGTCTAAATTTATAACATGATTTTGGCTAATACCCTTAGATTCTAAAAATGATAGTATTAAGCGCATTGCAATATTAGTAGTATCTACACATCTTTTACTTTCACTATTTACATTAACAGTATTACTAGAAATAAATAAAAAATAAACATTTTTTAAATTTTTATACTCAAGACTCCTTAAAAACTCTAATACTATCTTTTCTTGATCATAGATGGATGAAGTTAATAAATTACCATTAGATTTGTCATAATTACAATGTCTTTGTAATATTATCTGTGTTTCAAAAATATCAGGAATTGGTGTAATTGCTGCAGATGTTATATTAATATTATCTTTCATAATTACCTCCGTATCTACTTATTAGATAGTATTTTTAGTTTATTTACAACCTACCTTGTTTCTTATTGTAATAAAAAAGTGACACTCATTCGCTAGAATAAGTATCTAATCAATTTTAATTGGGTAGACATTCAACTTGACGAAACTGAATATTGCCCTTTTTTATTTTATGCAAGCTTCTTGACACATTCATAATAACATAAAAGCGACTTTCTTACAAGCCGTTTTTTATTGCTACTCGAAAAGTTCGAGTTTGGTATCAATCTGGTGCCATTATCGTAGTTATCTACAACTTTTTTACCATAACGATTGCTATAAGAATCAATCACTACATATATTTTAGCAAAATATGAAAAAAGTAGCAATAATTTTATGCTACTTATAGTAATTTTACAAATGTTTTGTTCTTTGTCGTGTTTGATCTGTTTGTACTGGAATTTCATCACCACAAGATAATCTAATTAAATCTAGCATTTCTCTTAAATTTTCTAAAGATTGCCTTACATCTTTTTTTATTTCACTACTGGTTGTTACCTTTGCAATAGTATTCACTAATCCATATTGTGAGATATTTTCTAATGCTTTTGGAGCAATACGCAAACTATCTATTACAATTCCTTTGCAATCTTTTAGACTTCTTTTAACTAAAAATTCCATTATTTGTTCTTGTAATAATTCTCTTGCAGTACATTTGTTATCAGAAAAATTACTAATACCATTTAAACAAACGAATGCCTTAGCCATAGCAAACAAAAAATCAGGTGGAACAATTTCATAGTAATAACAAGCACTAATCAAGTCTACAAAATAATAAGTAAGCTCTTTTTTTCTTACATTTTCACAATATTTTTTACAATATTCTTTAAGGGATTGTTTTTTATCTAAACTTAAATTTCCAAAAGAAATTAATATATTGTATAATTTTTCATAATTTCCAGAGAAAATTGTTAAAAAGAAATTTCTACATAGTTTAGCATCATCTTCACTTAAAACACATAATAGTCCCATATCTAAAAAGCAAATATTGTTATCTTCATCTATACAAATATTTCCACTATGAGGATCTCCATGAAAGACTATTTGTTTATCATTAAACAATGCCCAAAAACTTGACCTAATATAACTATTTAAAGCAGTAGTAATCTTAGTTTTATTTTCATCGGTTAATTCTAATTTATTAACAGTTTGAGTTTTTATAAATTCCATAACAATTATATTGTCTGTGCAATATTCTTCATATAATTTAGGAACTTTAATTTTTTTAGTACCACTTACTTTTCCATTGACACTATCTGCAAAATTTTGATATACTTTAATATTTTCTTTTTCATGTGCAAAATCTGTTTCTTGTTCTATCCATTCTAGATATAAGTCTAGTGCATGATCTCCACCAGTAAAATTACTAAAATTTACAAATTTACCAAATCTATGAATAATTTTTCTGATTCGTTTTATATCGTCATCAATTGTTCCTGTGATGTCTTTTCTTTTTATTTTTATTGCAACTTCTTCTCCAGTTTTAAGTATTGCTCTATGCACTTGTGATACAGAGGCAGAACCAACTGGTTTCTTTTCAATAAAACTAAATATATTTTCTAAATTTGTTCCATATTCTTGTTTTAGTATTTCTTCGATTTCCTCATAACTAATTGGATTACAATTATCACAAATACTTGATAACATCTGTCTATCATTTTCAGTAAATAAATTACCAAAATTTTGAGTTGCTAACATTTGAGCTAGTTTAATATAAACTACACCCATTTTTTCAGAAAAGTCTTTTATTACTATTCCATTGTTTCTTCTTAAAATAAATTTATTAAATAATAATCTAATCATTTGGATATATAACTTCATTTTTAATCCCCATAAATCAATTCGATTAGTATTATACTACAAAATCTAATTTTTTCCTATATTTCTATCTCAAAATCATCTTTTCCATTATTATCATGCTCTTTGCCAAAATTATATTTGTCCTTTAACTCATTAAATGTATCTCCCTTAATAATGCCTTTTTTATATAAATCTTTTGATACATCAAAATATTTTTCTCGTTCTTTTTCTTTACCGAGTAACTTATCTTTGATTAAAGACATTACTCGTAAAAATTTATCTTTTTGTTTCTTAATCTCTTTTTCAATATCTTTCTTTGGATTTTCTATTTTTTGTTTAATCATGGGCAAGAAGATAGAAGTAAGAATTACCATTTTTCTTAGTTGTTGCTTTACCACCTAAAATTCTCCCACACTTCGGACATTTTAATTTTTGCAAAAATAAATAAGTTAAAATTCTTTGATAACTTCTAGAATTCTTTTTCTTTTGGACTTGGCATTCTTCCCATAATTTCTTATTGATTATTGACTCAACTACATTTTCATAATAAGTAGGTTTCTTAGTTTTCTTTCCATGAACAAAATCACCTTTATAAATCTCATTTTGTAAAATACCAACAATAGTGGAATTGCGCCAATTTGTTTTATCTAACACTTTTTCATTATTTAAAATATTACTTATTTTCTTATATGATAATCCACTATGATACATTTCAAATATTCTAATAACTATATCTTTAGTAGTTAAATCTGGTACTAGAGTTTTATCTTTTCTTTTATATCCTAATGGACTCTGATGTGGAATATGTCTACCGCATACATAATAGCACCAATACAGAAATGCTATTGTTAAATAAAAAGTTTATTTATTATATAATTGTCTATAAATATCATTATCTTTTAATAGTTCTTCATGCTTGCCAGTACATTCAATCTTGCCATTATTTAATACAATAAGTCTGTCTGCCACTTTCATTAAATCTTTATTATGAGTAATAACGATGAGTGTATGATCTGTTTTTAAATCATCAAATAACTCTATAATTTTATTAGTTGTATTTGGATCTAATGATGATGTCACTTCATCAAGAAGTAATATTTCTGATGTTGTAAGAAGTGCTCTAGCTAAGGCCAATAGCTGTTTTTGTCCTCCACTTATATTTGTTGCATCTTCTTTTAGAATTGTATTATAACCATCTGGTAAAGACATTATAAAATCATGTATTCCGACTCTTTTACAAGCCTCAATTTGTCTTTTTTTATTTGAATCAATTAATGCTAAATTTGCTCTTATACTCATATTAAAAATAAAAGTTTTTTGATTTACAACACTAATATTTGAATGATAGACATCTTTAGAATAGTCATATATATTTAGATTATCTATAAAAATTTTTCCGCTCTCCACCTTATACATCCTTAAAAGTAGATTAAATATTGTAGTTTTTCCTGTTCCTGTTTTACCAACAATTGTTGTAACTTGATTCGGACTAGCTACAAAAGAAATGTTTTTTAATATTGGAAGTTGATTATATTTAAAAGATACATTTTTAAACTCAACTAGCCCAATAATATCATCGTTATGAATCACACCATCTAATTTTAATGCATTATTTCCATAATTAATTATTTCGTTTATTCGATACAATGAAACTGATTCTTCCATAATTGATACATCAAATCCCATTATGTCATTAATTGATTCTTTAGCTCTATCATAATAAGAAATTAATAGTAAGAATATTGCTATTTGTATTTTACCTTTCATAAGAAGGATTATCAAAATAAAATATAATGCTATTTTGCCAAAATCAATTATTAAACCTACCAAAGTTTTTCTTGTAAAATAATATTTTCTTTTTAGAAAATAACTTTCTTGCCATCTTTTTCTATAACCAGCTAATTTATTATTTAATTTATCTCCAATACCAAAACTTTTAATATCTTTAAGTCCTGTTAAAATTTGAGATAACATTCCTGTTATTTTATCAACATAATTTCTTTGTTTTTTTAAATAGAAAGTATTTTTGTCATTACATCTTTTTGCAAAATTATAATATATTAAATCTATTGCTATTACATATAAAGCTACTAAAATGCTTTGTTTAGCAAATACAAAATATATAACTAATAATTTGATTAATTCAATAGATAATTCGATTATAAAAGAAGGTATTTCAGCAATATTAATAATATCTGTATTCGAAGAATTTATAATTTTTCCAATTGGAATCTTTTTAGAATATTCTTCATCAAAGGTATATATACTATTTACTAATAATCTATGTACCTCTACATAAGCTTCTTTAAAAAAATTAGCATAGCACCAATTAGTGCAATATGAACCAATTTTATTAAATAGATAAGTTATACCTAATAACATAACAAAAATAAATGCCGTATTGTATAAACTATTAGTTACATTTTCTACTATTAATGATATAAAATATGGCACAAATAGGCTTACTAAAACATTTATTAAGTCAACAATTATGAATGTTATTAAATATTTATTTTTAAATTTAACCAAAGAAAAATAATCTTTTGTAATTTTAATATTTCTTTTAAGCATACACTTCACCAATATAATTGTAAAATAATTTAAAGTATGTTTCTTTACATTTTAAATATTAAATTTGTTAAGATTATTTTATGGGTAAATATATAAAGCAGTTATCACCCTTATATAACTCAATTTTCAGATTATTTTTAATATTATAGTTTGTTGAGGGTATCCATTGCTTATTTATTTTTTCTTCTAAACTTACTATTTTCTCTTGTTCTCTTGATATAAGTTTAAATTCAGCATATTCATTTTTCTTAATTTCATACTTTTCTAAATTAGGAAAATATTTAGTAGATCCTAAATAATAATGATATATATTTTCTTCTTTGAAAAATATACCATACATTCCTATTTCATTAAACTCATTGTACTTTCCATTAGTTTTAACTTTCTGATATAGTTGTTTAATTTTATATAATAAATCAGAATGTTTTTTTGATGTAATGTGATAGCAATATAAAAATATAGAATTAATTTTTTTTATTTCATAATCAAAATTATATTTCCCTTTATTAGTTTCAAAATACTCTATGGGTATTATTTTATAATTGCCAATACCTTTTCTGCATTCTGTAGGTGTCATATTAAATAGTTGTTTAAATGATCTATTAAAAGAAGAGGCTGAATTATACTGATATTTAAAAGCAATATCAATTATCTTATAATTGGTGTTTCTTATTTCTTCGAACGCTTTACTTAATCTTCTCTTCTTTATATATTCAGTGATTGTCATATTAGTTAAAAACATAAAAATTCTCTCAAGAATAAATAAATTGGTATTAGTTATTTTGCTTAATTCGTTAAAATCGACTTCATTATCAAGATTATTTTCAATATATTCAATCATTTTATTTAAATAATGAAAATTCAATAAAACCACCATCTTTCATTAATATTAGAAATCTCCATAGATTATAATATCTTATATTTTTTCATTAAACCAACTTTTTAGCAAGTTAGTAACACACTACCAAGTTGGACAAGCCAACTAGTATTGTGTCAAAGGTAGCCATTTGAAACCTTTGAAAAGCAATGTAAAAGTTGCTTTTTTAAATTGTTAAAATTATATTGGTGCTATTATGTGCATGGAGGCTGTCCTACTTTGATTGCACCAGCAAGTCCTATTTTCGTTCTTTCTGAAGTTCTTTCTATTTCTTGTTGACTAACCGAAGTAAGTATTCTTAAAATCATCTTACCATTAGCATTAGTAGTATTTATATCATCATTAGCACAATAAAGAAAAGCATCGTTTTCTTCTAGAAATGTTAAAATCTTTTCCCAATTGGCAATTGAACGAGTTAATCTATCTAATTTTAAGACAACAATCGTATTACATTTCTTATCTTTAATATCTTGTAACAATTCATCAAATGCAGGGTATTTATTTTACCTATTTTAGCACTAATTCCAGCATCTTCATATACTTTGTATACTTCATAGCCTTTGAACTCACACATAGCCCTTAAACGCTTTTCTTGTTCTGGTAGGCTAAATCCCTCTCTAGCTTGATCTTCTGTGCTTACTCTTACGGAACACATATACCGTATTATTTTAAAACACTTGATATTATCAATTTTAATTACAAAATAAATACCAATATCATTATTGGTACAAATGTAAAACAAGAAAAAGTCCATCTTGATAAATTAAATATAACTTTATCATTAGGACTTTAAAGTAGCATATTTCAAATTAAAAAATAATTGTTGAGGAAAGAATATAAGTTGATTAATTATTATGTTCTTTTTATTTTGTTTTTTTACATTCTTTATCAAAACCATAAACTGGACTAGAATAAACAAAATTAAATTGTTCTAAAGCAACTTCCTCACCATATCTTAAATCGTGTTTCATCATCTGCCTTTTAAACTTTTCAGGATTATATTCTTCAATATTAAAATAATCTTCTTGTCTATATAAATTGAAGAATAAATCTGTTAAATCTAAGTCAATAATTGTATTTATTCCCATAGCTAAAGCCATTTCTCCAACTCTTTTTACGCAATCTGAAAAGTGATATCCACCGATTACCAATTCTTCGATATCTCCTAATTGTTTAATTAGAAGTTGCTCATTAGGATATTTAGGAGTAAAATCTTTTTTCTCTTTCCCATTGTCATCGATAGCACTATTTTCTGAAAATAAAATATCTGTATAAATAACTTTATCTTCTTCTTTCGGAATTATTCCAAATATCTCTTTATCGGGATATAACGCATATATTACTTGATATCCATTATCTCTATATCTTTTTTTGATACATTCATTTAAAATAGGTAATGGTCTTTTGACATTCCACTCATCATATAGTTTGTCATCATGAAATAAAAACATACTAGCATATTCTTTTATTGGATATAGATATAAAAATATTTTTCTCATCACATATACCTCTTTAAAATCTATTTTTTTCTTAACTCACTAATATTGTTATCTTTTACATAATTTGATATTTCTGTAAAATTTTCATCATAATTATAAACATTTTGTCCAAAAGTTAACCACATATCAGACCATGATTTTCCTGTTTTTAATAGTGCTTGAACTCTTGAATCTTTTAAAGTTTCATTTCCATCTTGATCGTTTAAATCAACACAGCCCTCTTCATCATATAATTTGCTTTGAATATCACATTCTAACTTATCGCAATAATGTGCAAATAATGCTTCTTTTGATTTTCTTTCATCAAATTCTACCACTAAATTCATAATTTGCTCTTTATTCAATAATCCATCTAAAATATTGCTTACTGCTTCATGTCCTATTATAACCTTATCTTCTTTTGCAATTTGAAATTGAGTTAAATCTCCAATAGTAATTTCTTCCAATTCATGAATTGCTAACATAAAAACGGCTTTTTGACAAGTCGTTTTCTATTGCTACTCGAAAAGTTCGAGTTTCCTATCAATCTGGTGCCGTTGGGGAAGTTATCTACAACTTTACCAAAGAAAACTGATATTAGAATCAATCATTAAATATATCTTAACATATTTTGTAGAATTATTCATTATTTTTTCGTAAATTATGATTAGTAAGTTCTTTACTTTTTAATTCTAAAATATAACAAATATCATCACGTAATAAATTACCAATATCCTCATCTTTCATATTTTCAATACTTCCATCAGGATAAATATTAAAATAGGATGTTGTAAATTCATTGAAATCGTTATAATGAATCTTAATTTTTGTATCATTTATTTTGCTATTGATAAATTTTTCAACTTCTTTTGATTCATTATCATTTAAATAAAACAAGTTTTTATTATCTTTTCCTTTTCTTAAAGGATAAAATCTAAAAATTTTCCAACGATTTATATTATACTTTGAAATAATATTATAGATATTTTCTAAATCATTTAAATTATACTTATTAGCAACGGTGTTAATTTTGACTCTAATTCTATTATTACATTTATCTAAGATTTTTATTATAGTCGATAGATGATTTTTTCCTCTTCCAATTTCCTCATTGATTATTTCGTTTGAACTATCTATAGAAAAGGAAATCCAATCAAAAGTTTTTATTATTTTTTCTAGTAATTTATCATCAATTTTTTGACCATTTGTAGTTAAAGACAATTTTATTTTTGGATTTTTAGACTTAATATAATCAATTAAATCAAAAAGTTCATCATATAATAATGGTTCTCCTCCAGAAAAGGTTATTTTATCCACTTGAATTTTTGATAAATTATCAAATATCTGTTTATTTTCTGCTAATGTATTATCCCTACAAACTTTTCTATAGCAAAATTTACAATTTTCATTACATTTATTTGTGATGTTCCAACAAATTGAATATAATTGATTCATAATCAGTCATCTCCTATAGAATATTATACATTATTTTCTAGATTTAATCTAGAATTACAATCTATATCTCTATTTCAAAATCATCTTTTCCTTTATTATCATGTTCTTTGTTAAAATTATATTTATCCTTTAATTCATTGAAAGTCTCTTCTTTAATAATGCCTTTTTTATATAAGTCTTTCGATACATCAAAATATTTTTCTCGTTCTTTTTCTTTACCGAACAACTTATCTTTGATTAAAGACATAACTCGTAAAAATTTATCTTTCCAAAATTCTAATGTGGTTTTTAATGAATGATTTTCTTCTTTGAGTTCTTCGATTTCCTTATCTTTACTTTTAATATTTTTGGTAAGATTTTCTACTCTTAAAGTAAGTGCTTCATTGTTTTCAGTAAGTGTTTTGATTTTATCACGATTTTCTTTAATTTCGGTATCTACATTGTTAAGAGTTACAGATAAAGTTTGTACTTTTTTATATTCATCATTTGTTTTACTAACTGAATCAATATAAGATACTAATTTGTCTTTATCTTCTTGTTTTAAAACATATTTTTCTTTTGAGGTTAAAGTTGTTTTTAAATCGGTTATAATCTCTTTTACTTCTTTAGTATGATTATCTAATTCTAATGATTTTTTACTGGCTATCTCCAATTTTTCTTGATTTTTTTCTAGTTGTTCTTTCATTTCCATATAGTCATCCATTTCAGTTATATGATAATCTCGATTTCTGCCTTTTTTCTTGCCTTTTAACGAGTTAGTAAGATTGTATTCTTTATTGAATGATTCAATACAAAGCATTCTCATTTTATCTTGGAGCTTACAAAGTGATTCTTTAGTAAATACATCACTTTTTCCAACTTGTTTCTTCATACCATTTTTACCACCGATTTTGATGGGAACACCAACGATATGAAGATGTGGAGAAGTTTCATCATAATGGATAATAGCACTTGCTATTTTAAAAGTAGGTAACATTGTTTCTAAATCAATAATTTGTTGTTTAAATACATTTGTCATCCGTTTTTTGAAATCACTATCTTTAGTATTCCAATACTTTTTATCTCCAAGTTCTATAATAATCTCACAAGCTAAATCACTTTTAGAATTATTACTTATATGAGTGAAGTAGTCTTTTATTTTTCTGTTTTCTCTTGTTTGTTTAGCATTGTATTCTTCCTTTGCCTCATCAAACTCATCTCTATATAACTTCTTCACATCATATACAAGAGAAGAACTGCCTCTAATAATTTCAATATCATACTCTTTGTCATCGTATTTCCTATAATTATGGTTATCACACTTTGTTAATCCTGCTGAATTTTGTATTGCATTGTTGCTTTTAGATGTTGTACCACTTACATTAGATTTTGCACTAGTTCTAGAACTATTTTTCTTATTTTTATCACTACCTAAATGAAATGAATATGCTAATTGTATAATCATCACGCTCCTTTAATTTTATATTTTTTAGAATTGTTTTAACAGTGTTTTTTTAACTATATTTTTGGCTTTGACAAAATATTTAACCCCCTAGGTATTTTGCCAAGTATAGCAAAATGACCTCGTGGGCTAAGGACACCTTAGAATCCGTTTTACTTTATTCCATATTGTTTTAAAACTTCGTAATAAAACAAAATTACATAAAGATTATGAAGAAACAACTTCTTCGGAAGTTTCTTCTTCCTCTTCATAAATAGTACATTCAGCAAGTCCAATAACATTTGCAGGTTTAACAATAGTAGGCTTTACCTCTCTAGTAAGTATTCCGTCGGTTTTATCTGGAATATATTTGAATACTGCTTCTTCATCTTCAAGAATTGTTCCACTATCTTTGTTGATATAAAGAACTCCTAAATCATATTCTTTCATTTTCATATCTGGATCAATCTCTCTATAATTCTCCATAGGAAATATTCTAACGATTGCTTGACTATCTTCATCTATGTTGAAATAGAACATTGAAGTTTCTGTATTATAAGTTGCTTGATAAAATCCTACATCATAGAACTCTCGTAATCTTAAAATATGTTGCCATACTTCATCATCATTTCTATATTCACTAAATCTTAAAGTTCCCATTACATTACCAAAGATTGCATAATCTTTTCTATCTAAGTAGCCATTAAAATATAAATCATTACATGGATTTACTATGCTTTCTCTAAATTTAATAAATTCAACATCACACTTTTTATTGTAGGTTTCTTTTAAAGTAATATTTTCGATATAATTCATAATCAAATTGGCTTTTTCTTCTCTTGTAAAATCTTTCCAAGACTTGTTATATTCTTTATATTTTTCTGGGTATTTAACTGAATTGATGAAATCTATATCTCGTTTAACAAGAATATCTTCTGGAGTAAATTTTAATTCATCACATACTTCTGATTCGTTTAGTTTTGTTTCTAAATCTTCAATAGTATTTTCTACCTTTTTTCGTTCTAGGTCATATTCTTCAAGAGTAAATACCTCATTAACATAAGCCTCTCTAATTCTAGCAAATTTATCTTTTTGTTTTTTTATTTCTTTTTCAATATCTTCTTTTGGATTTTCTATTTTTTGTTTTATCATAGGTAAGAAGAATTGATTAACAACCGAATCATATTCCACGATATTATCAATAAATTTACTAATATAATCTTCAATGACATTTTCTTTGATTGTTAATTTACAATCATTACAATAGTAATAGAAGTAAGAATTACCATTTTTCTTTGTTGTTGCTTTACCACCTAAAATTCTTCCACATTTGGGACACTTTAATTTTTGTAAGAATAGATAAGTAAGTGTTCTTTGATAACTTCTAGAATTTTTCTTCTTTTGTACTTGGCATTCTTCCCATAATTCTTTTGATACAAGAGGTTCAACAACATTTGAATAATAAGTAGGTTTCTTTGTTCTTTTACCATGAACAAAATCACCTTTATATATTTCATTTTGTAATATTTTCATAATTGTAGTGTCATACCAATTTGTTTTATCTAACACTTTTTCTTCATTTAAGACATTACTGATTTTCTTATAAGATAAACCATTATGATACATTTCAAATATTCTAATTACAACATCTTTTTCAGTTAAGTCTGGTACTAGAATTTTATCTTTTCTTTTATATCCTAATGGACTTTGGTGAGGAATATGACCTGCCTTAATAGCCCCTGCTAAACCAATTTTAGTTCTCTCTGAAGTTCTTTCTATTTCTTGTTGACTAACTGAAGTAAGTATTCTTGAAATCATCTTACCATTAGCATTAGTGGTATTTATATCATCATTAGCACAATCTAGAAAAGCATCATTTTCTTCTAGGAATGTTAAAATCTTCTCCCAATCGGCAACAGAACGAGTTAATCTATCTAATTTTAATACAACAATGGTATTACATTTCTTATCTTTAATATCTTGTAATAATTCATCAAATGCAGGGCGTTTATTACCTGTTTTAGCACTTATTCCTGCATCCTCATACACTTTATATACTTCATAACCTTTGAACTCACACATAGCCCTTAAACGCTTTTCTTGTTCTGGTAAACTAAAACCCTCTCTAGCCTGATCTTCCGTGCTTACTCTAATATACAAACCTGCAATTTTCTTTATATCATCATACACCAAATTATCATCTCCCTTTTTCTAATTTTTCAAAAAAAGAGAAGTAAAGGTACTACAAACTAATACTTTTACTTCTCAAAATAAGTCTTCTGTAAAAATCAATTACATAATACAACATTTTTCTTATTTTGTCTATTACCCATTTGTAGGGAATAAGCATTAGTTCATAGTTTTTATGTAGTTTTCTAATTCTGATATTTTAATCTTCTTACTTAAATTATTGATATAGATTTCGTTAGAATAATTAAAAGCAAGAAACATTATGTTATTAATGATAATTCTATGAGGCTCAACATAGTTTAAATTAGTCTTATCAATCTTTCTTATACTACCATTTATAATAGTTGGAGTAGTA
>CAJUGF010000008.1:0-32270 GCA_910585915.1 uncultured Bacilli bacterium
AAACAAAAAGCGATATACTCTTTTTCAATATATCACTTTGTCAACAATCTGAAACAATCTGTTGATTGTTTCTCTTAATATATGTTTCCATAAATATTGTCACACTGGAACCCCAATTTACGTAAATAAGCTACATTGCCAATTTTTCCATTTTTATAATTGTAATCATGGCTACCTGTCCAATTGCCATCACAAAATATATCTTTTGTAAAAAGTATCAACATGGAAGCGTCAATGTTACTATCTGGTATTGGTAAATGCACACACCGATATCCCCAACCTAATTCATTTTTCCATTGCTCTCCTTCATTTTCACATGCCTTTAGTGTTTTAAAGTCTAGTCTAAAATCAGTTATAACTTTTCTAACGTAACTTGTAATTTCAGAATCAGACCATTCTTTAGATTTGTTAATATTATTATTCGAATTTGATGAAGTGTTTATATTTTTTTCATCTTTATTTGTATCAGTTTTACCATCATTATTTTTAGTATTATTTTGACTAGGCTGATCACTCGAAATATTTTGCTTAATTTGATCATTAGAAACCTTATTACTTGATTCAGAGTCAGGTATTTTACTAGTTGATGATTTTATTTCTAAATCAGATATTTCATCTTTAACAAAAGTATCATTAGAATTTTGATCTTCAACTTGTGTACTTTCATCTTTTTCAATTTCATCATTATCACTATATAATTCCTTTTGTACAGAATTATCAGAAACGTTAGAAAAAGTGTCTTCATCACTAAGTTTGTGGTAAAAAAAGCTAAAATAAATAGCTAAAGCTGTAATAAGCAAAAAGAATAAACTTAAACTTCCTATAATTAATCGCTTTCGGTCATATATCATAAATTCATCTCCAATCGCCATCAGTCTATAATATATTTTGAAAAAATGCAAATAGTTACTTAAGATATTGTTTTAAAGAATTTAAATCGTCAATTAATTCATTTAAATTACAAAGCACTTCAATATTACTTTTATATTTTAATCGTTTAGTTTCAAAATATTTTGCTAATGATTCAATGTATTCAATATCACATAAACTATTGTGGAAAAAAATTTTAATAATATCTTCATGATTCAAATCTTTAATGATTTCAAAATAAACGACCATATTATATATACGATTGACTAAATCTTTGCTTTTTACAAATTTATATGCTAATTCCATATGTAACCTCCTGTATTAAATCTTCAAATTCTGTAATAGTTTCATTATCAAAAGAATCAAAAGAGCAAGAAGAAAATAAATCGAAATCTATTTTATGTTCAAAAAGTAATTTATGAAAAACACCATCAATTGATTCAATATTGCAAGATTGTGATGCACGACAAAACAAATCCATTCTATAAATAAAATCTTGGATTTTAGAAAAGATCAAGTCATTATCAGAGCCAAAAATAATTTGATAATTATCAACAAAATCTTCATATAAAGTAATATTATGTTTCTTAAATAAGGACTCGATACTCTTAGGATTAGTTAAAGTGATATTTTCAATTTTTCCTTCTTTGATGATCGCATTAATTTCTTTATTAAAGTTTTTTCGAGATATCATTTGAAATATCCTAAAATCCAACTAACAAATTGGCTTGATATTAAACAAGATATAGCTGCAATAATAGTATTTTTTATTTTTCGATC
Organism: uncultured Bacilli bacterium; assembly: GCA_910585915.1. GTDB lineage: Bacteria > Bacillota_I > Bacilli_A > RF39 > UBA660 > MGBC162267. The sequence goes on from CAJUGF010000008.1 coordinate 1,651, forward strand.
ATAACTAGCTTTCTGATTATCATCTGAAGATGCCATTTTTAAAGCAAAGTCCTTGGCAACAAAAAAAGTAGTGCATCCTATTACTAACCATTTAATGTAATTCATAGCATCATTAGCTAAAGCTAAAATACTATTAATAATATCATCTATTAAGATTCCTCCTTTAAATTAATAAAAAACACGCATTGACTTGCGTGTATAAATTGTGTTTTAAGCTTTTAATACCGCTACATCCAAAGCTCTTGCAAGCTTTAAAATACAGCTTTCTTTAATAGTTTTTAACAAATAAGTAGTAGTATTTAACTTCTCAGCACATTGATATTCTTTTAATTGCTTAGAATATAGCACTTCTGTAAAAAATACCAATTCCTCATAATTAAGAACCTCAAGAGCATTAGCAAATTTATTGTAATACATTTTTACTTCTTCTAGTGTATCCAATTTCTTTGCCACACTATCTCCAACCTTATCAGATATGGTATAGGTGGAAAAATAAATCTTGTAATCTTGGGTTATTTTGGGTGGCATTAAATTAAAATATTTACATTGAAGATCAATAAACTTATTAATTTCTTCTGAAACTTTTTGCAAACTCTTATCAACATCATATAAATACACATAAGGAAAAAATGGGATGTTGACAAATTCTGGTTTTACATTGGCATTAAATTGTAACATATTTCATCAAACCCTCCTTTAAAAAGACAAAAGAGAGAATTATATTTCTATATACTTCTCTCTTAATTAAGATTACAAGAAAATGTTTTATTTATGAAATTGCTTCATAAAATTGCCACACCGATAACCCCCCAACATAGATTCATATCTGAATCTTGTTAAGATTTCATTTTAAAATATTTCTGCTATTTTGTCAAATTTCAGCACCTCCAATAAAAAAATGAATTTCTCTGTGTAGAAAAAATTCATTTAACCACATTATACCTATGCTTCAAAAAAAGTAAAGGAAATGCAATTGTAAGCTCAGTTTAAATTAATTGAAAATACCTAAAAATAAATTAAAAAATAGATTAAAAAAAGAAATAAATAAATTTTAAAGTAAAAAAATCTTTCCTTATAATAAAAGCAGGAATTTTTATAATTCATTCCTGCTCTAAAAAGTTGTTAAGACATTTTATGTCAACATTTGCGTATACCTACACGATTCAAACATATTTAAATTCTTGTTTGAGAAAATATCGACGGGTGAAAATATGTTCAATTTAAGAGATGCAAGAGAGTATGAGGGGTACTCAATGAGCCAACTTGCAAATAAACTAAATAAATCAAAGAGTGCTTATGCAAGATGGGAAAGTGAAAAAGACATAATTCCTTTAGTGCATCTCGTATCACTTGCAAATATATATCAACTAAATATTGACTTTTTAATCGGTTTAACTGATAAAAGAATAAAAGTTTCATCACTTAGAGAACTGGATAGAAATATAATATCAACTAATTTAAAGAAAGTACGAAAAGATCAAAGTCAAAAATCATTTGCAAAAGAATTTCATGTCGCGAATTCAACAATCTCAAGATATGAAAATCAGCAACTTTTAATATCTACGTCTTGTTTATTAGATATATGTAAGAAAAAACATATATCAGTTGATTGGTTCTTAGGATTTTCGAATAATCAAATGATTAATTAAATTTATCATAAATTTTAGAAAATCTTATTTCGCTATAAGGAATATAAAAGAACTTATATTGCCATATATTTTTTGCTTTATTCTTGTCTTGTGATATTTGAATAATTAAGTTTTTAAGATTTCTCATAGTAATATTATTATCCAAGATGATTATATCTAAATATGTTTCAGATGTATTAATTGAATCGCAAAACAACTGAAACGTATTTTTTTTTATATAGTTAACATCTTTAATTGAAAGAGTATTATTTTCTATATATCTTCTTAAAAATCCATTTCCGCCATTGCATGCTTTTTTTATTTGTTTAAGATTCAAATTAATAATTATTTCTTTTAAGTCTTTATATAAGTTTTCATTCATTGATGACTGAATATCCGTGTTTTTTATAACAAGTATTTTTGAATTTATATTTATTGTTTTAAAGCGAACATAGTGAGTTAAAATAAGTTCCAAAAGAAAATCTTCATTGTAGTTGAAGCTTCGTAGTTCAAAATCATAATAATGATCTGGTAGAATTTTAGAGATTTTGGTTACCTCCTTCTAGTTATAAAAAAGCACAGCTGACTTTAAAGAAGTTTTCCACATTCTAAACAATGTAGAGTGTTTGTAGATAAATCTCTAAATTGAATTGAAAAATTATCCCAATATGTATTTCCATCATCTCTTTTTTTGACTGCTACATCAACGTCTATATTACTTAAAGGGATATTAGTTTTGTTGTTAATATAATCTTTAACCATAGAATAGATTTCTGTTTCATCCTCAACCGTTGTAACATTTGAATTTGATTTACTACCTTTCATATCAAACGCAACTCATTCCAATATAAACAGACAAATCAAGGATACTACCACAATTTCTGGGAAAATTAAAACTGGTGGTAGTATGTTGTTTAAACGCATAAGAGAACTACGAGAATATGAAGCTTATACAATGCAAGAAGTTGCTGATAAATTAAAGGTGAGCAAAAGCACATACTCTCTATGGGAATATGGAAAGGATGTCATTCCATTACCACGAATGATAAAACTCGCAAATATTTATCGTGTAAAGTTGGACTACTTACTAGGTTTAACAGACGATAAAGAAAATAAATATTTATATGATCCAATTAACTTAACAGTACTTGGTAATAATTTAAAAAATTTAAGACTAAGATTAAAACAAACACAAAAAGAGTTTGCAAAAAATATCAACACATCCAAATCTTCGCTTTCTAATTATGAGCGAGGTGAAACTTTAATAACAATACTTCCTTTATATGAGATATGTCGTTATGCACATATCTCAGCTGAAAAACTTATATATAATAACGATAACAATTTTTAAACATATTAATTCGTTGTTTATATCTGAGTTTTTCTCCTTTCTACCTAACTACTATTAGGATAGTTTAATATTATCATTTTCCTTTTGTATAAGTCAAACAAATAAGTCGTGAGCGCGACTTAGAAATTACTATTCATTTGCTAAAATTTTGCATATGAAGGAGGCTTTTATGACATTAGCGGAGGCGACGGGGAAAAGAATTATTGAATTAGCTAATATTAATGGTTACTCCTTAAAGATACTTTCAGATCTAGCTGGCATTTCACAATCTACTGTAAAAAATATGATTTATAATAAAACTCAGCATCCCAGTAGTACAATAGTCTATAAAATTTGTTTATTATTAAATATGGAAATGAAAGAATTTTACAATTCCAGCCTATTTAACAATATAGATCTTAAAATATAGTTTATAAAAAGTGATAAACAAAATTATCACTTTTTTATTTTGGGTATAATTATTTTGATAAGTACCAACTAATTATAAATGATATCAGAAAAATATTTTTATTTTGACTTACAAAATGAATTTTCCATTTGTAAATTTTCATTTCCTATAATAATATCTTCATTATAGTTGTTTTCAGAAATTAAGCTATGGCAAACAATTATTTTAATGTTTTCTTTTTGAAAAATTTTTGATCCACCATCCTTGTATGTTTCTATCAATTTCATTGATGGTAGAAGTGCATCAATAGAGTTTCCAGATATAAAATAGTTTAATATATTTGTATTCTGATTATTTAATTCTATCATTTCATTATCTAAGCATGATTTGAAATAAGTATGATTTTGATCTTTGTAAAACTCTTCTAATTCATTACAATTCTTATTTTTGTTTTGCATACATCCAGTTATTGATAACAATAATAACAAGATTACACTTATTTTTTTCATTTAACTATGCCTCATTTCATTCTTTTATTATCTCATATTGTACATATAATTCAAGACTTTAATTTTGTATATATATTAGATAAAATATAAATAACATAGGTTAGTAGTATTATCAACTTGTCTGAAATGAAGGTCAGGTGATTCAAACAAAATATAAAATATTGTAGTACCAAAAATATAATAAAAAAGGAGAAAGAATGAAAAAAGTTAAAGGGCTATTATTATTTTTAATTATTTCGATGTTTTTAGTTCCTAATATCACACATGCAGCAGGAAATAGAGCTTTTGTTATAGGAAGAAATTACGGAGATGGATTAAATACTACTATTGATGTAAATAATGCTACACCGATTTTAAGAGCAATGGGATTAGGAGTTGTACAAAGTACGGATCCAGCAATTGATTACATGCAAGGATATGAAGGAAGCATTAAACGTATGGAAAGTGATATTTTATTTTTCAGTGGTCATGCCAATAGTTCACTAATGCATTTTTATCAATCAGGTGGTCCATCTAATAGAGATTTTTATATACGTAATTCGGTGAATTCTTCTAATACAGTCGGTTTACAAAGCTATGATATGAATCAAGTTAAATTAATTGTATGGGGCGGGTGTCAAACATCAGCGGGAAATAATAGTATAACAAAGCAAAGTGTAGACCGTGGTGCTAAAGCAGCTATAGGTTGGAATCAATCAATTCAACAGGGATCACATACAGAATGGTTTCAAAAATTTTGGAACGCTTCTACTATGGGAACCATAGAATCAGCTAAAAATTCTGCTAATTCATTTTCTTACTCTGATAATAGAGTCAAAGATAATAAAACTTATGGAAATTGGTATCAAAATTTAAGAAGTCTAAGATCAACAAGCTTAAATGAAGATGACAGAGAGCACAATTTCAATATTAATATTTCTAATATGAATGATAGCGAAATATTAAATGTGATTTATGATAATATAAAAGAATCTGTTGATAATAATTTTGACTCAAAAAATTATATAGTTGAAATTAACAATTCTGATGAAACAAAAATAATAGATCTAGTTTTTGTAGAGAATGAAATAAGAACGAAATTAGGATTTACAATTTTTATTGAAGATAATATGATTACTAAGATTTATGATAATATGAAAAATATTGATGTTTTAGAACTAAAAAATAAGCTATCAATTAATCTTCAAAAGAATATGTATTCAATATCTCGTATAACACCTTTTATTGATAATAATACTTTTAATATTATCAGTACTAAAGAATATAATTATTATGATGATGAAACAAATAATATATATCATATAATTAATTATGAGCTAGAAAATATTGAAGATGGAACGCTTCATATAAAAGAATTTAAAACATTATTATCTTAAAAATATATAATAAAATGCCCAGATAAAAAAGAATAATATTATATTATATTATATTATATTGTTCTTTTTTAATTTTTAATAAAAATCATTTTGTATTAATTTGTTATTTTTCGAATCGATTTGTCAGAAATATGTCAGAAAAATCATATTATTTGATTTTCATTATATTAGAAATCAGTATTTAAAGCAAAAAAAAAGATAGATAGCCTTGCCAAGGTTTGGGTGTTGCAGTCCCACGCCTTACCACTTGGCTAAAGCTCCACAAACCTAACAACTAATATTCTAATATAAATATGAACCTTTGTCAAAGTATTCTTAATATATAATATGCAAGTCTATGTTTGATTATGAAAAAAAATAGTCTAAAGATGTCGAATTTGTAAAATAATAATAAAAAGATCTTGCGAAACCATAGTGATTTTGATAATATTGGTATTGTAAGGAGGATACAGAAAGGTTATGGAAAAGAAAAATACAATCTTGTTAACAGTGATCGCTGTAGCAACATTATTGGTTGCAGTAGTAGGTGCTACATTTGCATACTTTACAGCAACAGTTACAGACAATCGTAATACAGATGCTGATAGTGGAAAAACAAACCTAACTACATCTAACGTTGCTGGAACTACAACAGTTGCTAATGTCGATGGTGAAGCTGGTAAATTCACAAAAGCTGACATTTATCCAGGGCACAAAGAAGTTGCAGCATTATCTGTAACTGCGAGCGGTGAAGAAGGATCTAAAAGTATCGTTGATATTATTTATGATATTACTGAGAATGGACTAGGCGCAGATAATGTAAAAGTTAGAGTGTATCGTTCAACAACTGCAAGAAACATAGGAGCAGACAATACAACTAATTTCTTTGGTTGTGCAGCTCAAACAGAACCAGCAGATGATGGAACAACTCATTTCTTTGAAACTTGTACAGTAACAAATGATAATGAAGCTGCTAGTCTAGGAACACTTGTAAATGAAGTAACATTAACTGGTGGAGTTCAATCAAACCTTAAATTAGCTACTGAAACTATTACTGTGGGTACAACAGATACTACCAATTATTACTATGTTGTTGTTGAATTTGTAAATCAAGACAAAGATCAAAATGATGTCATGAATACAACTTTAACAGGAACAATTAAAGTTCAAGCAGCTGCTTAATAAGAGCCTTATGATTCTCTTATTAACTTTAAAACTCATTTGCAATGAGTTTTTTTTTGCTTTATTTTCCGCATATTTTAAATCGCTTTATCTTGATTATCATAAACTACCTATGATATAATCTGAGTAATAATAGAATAAGAGGAAAGGAAAATCATTATGGATCAAAATGAGAAAAAGCCAATTGAAAATAATGTAGACTTTGAAGAACAGTATCAAGAATTATTAGCAGAAGAAAAAGAGGCAGCAAGAAAAAAGACTTTCATAATCATTTTTTTGTGCTTAATGATTATTTTCATAGCAATGATAGGATCAACCTATTCATACATTAGATTATATGGAGGGCTACATAAAGATGATAATAAATGTACACTTAATTGTGATTTAAATGGCGATGGAAAATGTGATCTAAATTGTGATACCAATAATGATGGAGTTGCTGATTTAAATATTGATTTAGATGGCGATATGGTTTGTGATGTCAACTGCGACATCGTACTGTCCGAAGTGCAAACAGGAAACATTGATTATGGAAATAATAAAAAACCAACTTTTAATGTTGATACGGATGGAGATGGCAAGCCAGATAAAAATCCAACTAATCAAGATACTGATGGAGACGGAGTTTGTGATATAAATTGTGATACAGATGGTGATAATCGCCCAGATATCAATATTGATATAGATGGAGATGGCAAGCCAGATATCAACATCGACACTGATGGCGATAAAAAACCAGATATCAACATTGATGTAGATAAAGATGGTAAACCAGATATTAACATTGACACTGATGGCGATGAAAAGCCAGACAGAAATCCAATTAATCAAGATACCAATGGCGATGGCATTTGCGATTTAAATTGTGATACAGATGGTGATGGAATACCAGATATTAACATTGATATAGATGGTGATGGTAAACCAGATATCAACATTGACACGAATGGTGATAAAAAACCAGATACCAACATCGATACAGATGGTGATGGAAAATGTGATAAAGTATGTACTAATAATAACAATAATGGAGGATCAGTAAATATTGATTCTGAAAAAAATAGTGTGTTGTATGTTTCTTATTTAAACAAAATTGTAGCAAACGAAATCGTTCCTGGATGGAAAGATGAGTTAAAGTTTTCTGTAAACAATAATACAAATAAAACGCTAATGTTTAACATCAAAATAACAAATGTAACGAATGACTTTAATCCAACGAGTGACTTAGTCTATACTTTAAAAAGAGATGGTATAAACATTACAAACCAAGAAATTGCCCCTACACAAGATACATACATTTTAAAGAATGTAATTATTCCTGGAAATACAACATATATCTATGCTTTAGAACATGAATTCTTAGAAACTGGTATAAACCAAAATGGAAATAGGGGAAAATCATTTGGTGGTAAAATAGAAATAGAAGCCGTAAATTAAACGGTTTCTTTTCAAAATAGAACAAGAATATTTCTTGTTTTTTTGATTTGTATAGATTATAATATAAAATAGAATAGGAAGGGTAGCTATGAAGCCAAAGGAAAACTATAATGGTTTTAAAAAAACATTCAAATTCATTGCTAATATTATTTCCTGGACTATCTTAGTAGTCTTACTTTTAATAGCTGCCTTTTTAGCATACTACTTTATTGCAACCAAAATGTACGCAAGTAAAGGGAAAAAATTTGAACCTGCTGTTGGACTTTATACTATAGTCAGTCCAAGTATGACTCCTAACCTAAATGTTTATGATGTCATAGTAGATACAAAAGTAAAAAAACCAGAAGACATCAAAGTCGGAGATATTATAACATTTGTATCAAGAAGTACAATTTCAAAAGGGTTAACTATTACACATCGTGTAGTAGCAATTGTCGAAACAGAAGAAGGCCTAGAATATAAAACACAAGGAGATAATAACTTAAGCCCAGACTCAACAACTGTACCATTTAAAAATGTATTGGGGAAGGTATTAATAAAGATACCACAATTGGGAAGAATTCAATCATTTTTATCAAGTTCCTCTGGATGGCTATTAATCGTTGTAATACCTGCATTAATAATCATAATCAGTGATGTTGTTAAAATATTCCGCTTGTCAAAAGCTAAGAAAAAAGTTGGAGAAGCCTTAACAACAGAAGAAGCAAACATAACCAAAGAAGAAGAGAAAAAAGAAGAAATTAAAGAGAAATTAAAAAAACGTTATAACAGTGAAAGATCGCAATATGAACCAGATCCATTAAGAACAGATATAGAATTAACAAAAGTGGAGGCATATGAGCAGATAAAAGAAAAAAATGAAGAAGCACCTGTTGTTGAAAAAACTCCTCAAGATGAAATAATATTTGAAGAAAAAATTGAAAAAGATCAAGAAATGGAAAAAGCTCAAGAAGAAGTAGCAAATGATATTCCACTAGTTGAAAAAAAATCGTTCACTTTTGATTTACCAAAATTAAAAGAAGAAACAAAGTCAGATCCTAAGAAGAAGAAAAAAAGACGTTAAAAGGGAAAAATTATCTCTAACAAAAAATGTCTTTTTTTATTGCATTTATAAAAATAATTGTGTAGTATAAAGATCACTTTTTGGGGGATATATATAATATGAAAAATATAAATAAAATAATTCACTGGAAAATGATTGAAATAACACTCTTAGTATCTATAATTTTAATAAGCATCCCTTTATGGAAGAAACTTGAAATAAAGGAATATTTATCCACTGCTGCCTTTTTTTCAAAAGCTAAATATACATATTTAGAAGTTGATGATAATCAATGGACTGATATGTACCCAATCCAAGATGAGGAAGCATTAGTTAATTTAAAACCAACCATTTTAAGCGTAAAAAATGAGACAAAAACAAAAGAAAACTATACCCTAATATTAAAGATTTCTAAATCATCAACATTAGATGTTAAGTGCCTAAATATTGCTTTAAATGATCAAATTTCTCCTTTAAAAAATCATTTTATGTTGGAAGATCAAGATAACATGTTTTTTAAGTTAGATTCATCATCTATCATAGGTGAGACAAAAAAATATAACTTCTTGATGTGGATGGATAAAAGCACAGGCAATGAAATGCAAAATAAAACATTAAGTTACATTTTTGAATTACAAGAAAAAGTTGCGATTTAACTTCAAATGATAAATGAACGAAGGCTAAAGATGTAATAATTACTTGTATTTTTTTGTTAAGTGATAAAATTTCATAGCTTAAAAGAAGTGCTTTTATACTTATTATCAAATTATAGAAATATAATCGGAATTAATAGAACAAAGATGTGCAATGGTAATTGAACACAGTAAGAAAGAGAATTTCTTGTCTTTATAATAAAGAAATGATAAAATTATTCAAGAAACGGGGCGTATGTTTGCCTAAAATACTTAAGAAAATTAGGTGTTTTTAGATTATAAATTAGGACAAGGTGTAAAAGAGTCAGTTTATAAGTACAATAACAACAAAGTAATTAAAATATTTAAAATGACAAAGTTGGTATAAAAAATTGAAATAAGAATGTGAGGTAAATATGACTAAAACATTAAATAATCAAAATACGTATTACCGTATAACCTATAATGGAGAAGGAATTTATAACGCTTTAAAAAATATAGTTGGGCTAGATACATGGAAAGATTTGTTAAACAATAAACAGTTAAATTGGTTACCAAAACCACCAGAATATTCTTCTAAAAATATTTCTTATTTTACTAAAAAAGGATATGAATTGTTTGAACAAAAAACGTTACCAATATTATTGAAATGTTTAGAAAAAGAGAACATTAAAATCAATATCTATAATGAAATATGTAATAATATTTTATATATAGATGAATATCAAATAGTGATAGAAATCAGTGAAAAATAATAACTAACTATCAAATTAGATAAATATAGGTAAAAGTAGTAAATTAGTTTAAATCATTAGTCAATTTGTGGCCGATATTTGTGTCTAAGAAAAAAAGTAGAGACACCTTCAAAAAACTTATTTTTAGTGCCATTTAATATCATTTAATTCAGAAAAAAAGAACTAAATATCACTAAGTAATATTAGATGAATAAATATAATTTGTGGCCAACATTCGTGTCTTAATTATATCATTAAAAGAGTATATGATAAAATAATTAGAATCTGCAAAAGATGCATAAAAAGATTGAGATAGAAAAGTAAAGAAACTTAAAATTCTAACAAATAGTTTTTACGGAAAAATAGAGAAACAACAATTTAATTAAACACTACACATGTTGACATGGTTCTTAATTCGGTATAATATATAAATGGGTGATCGAAATGGATTATTTAACAGTAAAAGAGGCATCTATATTATGGAATATTAGTGAAAGAAGAATAGTTAATCTTTTAAATAACAACCGTATATCTGGTGCTTTTAAAACGGGTAGGAGGTGGAATATTCCTAAAGACACACGTAAACCTATTGATAAAAGAACAAACTATGCTAAAGAACAAGATGATAGAAAAATTGTTGTAGTTGCTGGTATAAATTCTGAAATTGGTGTTGAACTTTCTAAAATATTACTTGAAAAAGGTTTTTATATTATAGGTTTGTATCAAGAAGGGAGCTTTGTTGATAAAGCTTTACAAAAAGAAAATATTAAATTACAACCTGTTGATTATTTTAAACGAGAAACTCTTATACAGGCAGTAAATGAGATAAAAAAAGATGTTTATGGCTTTATCTTTATGGAAATATTCTTTGAGCTTGAGGATTCTTTGGATTTTGATTATGACCAGTTTGAAAAAAGTTATCAAGTTAATTTATTTTCCGTTAATCTATTAGTTCGTGAAATTGTTAAAAGAATGAACTTTGAATCAAGTATAGTTCTTGTTAATAGTATTGAGGCTTATCGTGGTTCTTTTGGAGCAAGCGCTTATGCCTCTGCTCAGGCTGCTAAAGAAAATTTAATGAAAACATTTGCTAATATTTATACAGAAATGTATGGAGTAAGAGTTAATTCTGTTGTTGCGGGTTGGATTGGTGGAGTAATGGAAACTGATGATACATTTAATAAAACAAAAGATTCTATTCCAATGAAACGGCTTGGTTATCCACATGAAATAGCAGACGATATTTATTTAATGTTAACAAGACATAAATATTCTAATGGAACATCTTTAGTGTCTGATGGTGGATATTTATCATTTGATGAACAATCTAAAACAGAGGATTTAGATTCAGGAAAATTTTATCGTATTTTAGATAAGTTTTTTACAGAAACAAAAAAAGGCTCTGAAATGTGGATTATTTCGACAATGATGGACAATGAATGGAATGAAGACCCTGCTGAAAGAAAATTTATTCAAAGTAACTTTGACGCAGTTGATCGTGGAGTTAAAATGGAACGAATTTTTCTTTTTAGCAAAAAGAATTTAAACAAATATAAGAAAAATAAATATATTCAAAGATACTTATCTTGTAATAAAATTAAAACAAACTTTGTAGATTTAGATTTAGTACAGGAAAGATATCCAGAGCTTTTGAAAGTTGTAAAAGAAGGATGGATAGGTATAGATAATTATGCTCTTTTGGTAGATCTGCCTAGCGATGGAACATCTAGAGGATATGTAACTATGAATAAAAAAGAAATTGCCAAAGCTAAAGAATGCTTTAAAAAGTTACATAAATTAGCTGTCTCTTTAAAAGAAGTTATGAAATAATTAATTAAAATAGGTTAGTTATTGATTACACAAATGAATTAAATAGTTATATTGATAGAGTTAAACCAGAAGAAATATTACACAATTTATTGACACCAATAGCGGAAGATTTGGACACGAATTTAATGATTAATAGATATGTATAAAAAATAGTAAAAATGATAAAAATAATTCGAGGGAACATACAGGTGTTTCCTTGTTTTGTTTTAAAATAAGTGTTAAAATATATTATTAGAAATTGGCTTGTATCATATAGTGTTATTTAGTATCATTTAGTAAATTTGTGGCCGACATTCGTGTCCAAGCAAAAAAGTCAGATTTTGAAGCACTAAAAATTAGTCAGGACACGAATTTTTGAATTTTGGACACGAATATTCTGGCTGACTGTAGTCATAACAAGGAGGAAATAATGTTTAACTTAGTATCAAAATTTAGACCAAACGGAGATCAACCACAAGCGATAGATAAGTTAGTGGAGGGAATACGAGGTGGTAAAAAAGAGCAGATTTTACTGGGTGCAACAGGAACTGGAAAGACTTTCACAATCGCAAATGTTATAGCCAAAACGAATAAACCGACACTTGTTTTAGCGCATAATAAAACACTTGCTGGACAACTTTATGCAGAACTTAAGGAGATATTCCCCGAGAATCATGTTGAATATTTTGTCTCGTATTATGATTATTATCAGCCTGAAGCATACGTACCAAGTAGTGATACCTATATTGAAAAAGATTCCTCAATTAATGATGAAATAGATGAGTTAAGGCATGCAGCAACCAGTGCTCTAATAAATTATAATGATGTAATAGTAGTATCAAGTGTCTCTTGCATTTATGGTATTGGAGAAAAAGAAGAATATCAGAATAAAATGTTAATTCTAAATTTACATGATCAAGTGAAAAGAAACACAATTATCAACAAACTAATTGACATGACCTACGAGCGAAGCGATATTGACTTCCATCGTGGAACATTTCGCGTGAGGGGTGATATCATTGATATTATTCCAGTAAATGAACATGCATATGGAATTAGAGTAGAACTTTTTGGTGACGATGTTGATCGTATTTGTACCTTTGATCCAGTAACTGGGGCTATTATTGCTGAGAAAAGAAGTATCACTATTTCACCAGCAAGTCACTTTGTGACAAGTAATGAGAAAATGCAAGAGGCTATCAGAAGAATCGAAGAAGAATTAAAAAATCGTTTAGAAGAGTTAAAAAGCCAAAATAAACTATTAGAAGAACAACGACTTAGAGAACGAACCAATTATGATTTAGAAATGTTAAAAGAAACAGGATTTTGTAGTGGTGTTGAAAATTATTCAAGACATTTAGCATTAAGAGGAGAGGGAGAAACACCAACATGTTTAATTGATTTTTTTCCGAAAGACTTTCTGCTAGTAGTGGATGAGTCCCATGTCACATTACCTCAAGTACGAGGAATGTATAATGGAGACCGTATGCGAAAACAAACACTCGTAGATTATGGCTTTCGCTTACCAAGTGCTCTAGATAATCGTCCATTAAAATTTCAAGAATTTGAAAATAAAATAAATCAAGCCATATATGTATCAGCTACTCCAGGAGATTATGAAATGGAAAAGTTGAAAGGAGAAGTAGTAGAACAAGTAATTCGACCAACAGGACTTTTAGATCCAACCATCGAAATAAAACCATCTGAAGGTCAAATTGACGACATCATTAGTGAAATAAACAAAAGAAAAGAAAAAAACGAAAGAGTATTAATTACCACCTTAACTATTCGAATGAGTGAAGAACTTACTAATTATTTAAAAGAAATGAACATTAAAGTAGCTTATCTACACAATGAAGTAAAAACTTTAGAACGACTAAAAATTATTCAAGAATTAAGAAAAGGAGTCTATGATTGTGTAGTTGGTATAAACCTTTTAAGAGAAGGGATTGATATTCCAGAAGTAAGCTTAATTTGTATTTTGGATGCTGACAAACAAGGATTCTTAAGAAGCAGTAGAAGTTTAATTCAAACAATTGGACGTTGTGCAAGAAATGCGAGTGGACATGTAATCATGTATGCAGATCAAATCTCTGAAGCTATGCAAATTGCTATCGATGAAACGAAAAGAAGACGCAAAATTCAAGAAAAATATAACGAAGAACATAATATCATTCCTAAAACCATTATAAAAGAAATAAAAGAAATCGTAACCAATGATATTAAGAAAGACAAAAAAGAAATGAAAATGAGTAAAAAAGAAAAAATGGATATGGTTTCTAAAGTAGAAGAAGAAATGAAATTGGCAGCTAAGAACTTAGATTTTGAAAGAGCAATGGAATTACGAGATATTTTATTTGAAATGAAAAGCGAAAATTAAATTTTCGCTTTTAAGATCTAAAAAATGGCTAAGTTGAAATACTTTTTGCAAGTTTTATAATTTGATTTTCAGAAGGATTAAGAGAGTTGTAAATATTAATTCGGATACCTGTTTCTAGAAAAATGTTATCGTAAATCGATTCTAAAACAGATGAATCATTTACCAAACTTAAAAAAGATTTAAAAGAAGCTGCTATTAAATTATAACTTTGACATTGAAAGCAAATTTGTTTTAAAACATAAAGCCAATGCTTAGCAGGAGCTAAATAGTTCCATATATCCTCTTGATAAACAGGATTTTTCATTAATGTGTCTAAAACGAGTTGCTTAGGAATACTATTCACTAAAATCATTTTTTGCATTAATGATTCCCCAACAAAATATTTGGTAGCTATTAAAAGTTCTTCAATTATCTCATTAAGTAAAAATGGTTCAACATTTTGATATTGTTCCTCAGCTACCCAAAAAGCCGTTTCAGGTTTGGCTTGAAATAATTGTACCATTTCATCAGTAGATGAAAAGGAAGTAATAAATGCATATAAATGATTTAGATTTAGATTTTCTCTCCATTCACTATAAAAATAGTAATACTTACAAAAATCAAGACACGCCAAATTCCAAAATTGATATGGATTTTTTAATACATAAGAAGAATCTGAGAAATCCTCCAAATGTGCAATAATCTTTGAACGATTATGATCAATATAAAATTTATTCATAAAAACCCCCAATGTCCGAAATTGTAACATCATTTCTGTAAAAAAGCTAGAGTTTCTTTAAAAGAATAAAAAAATCAATTGAATATGATAAAAAATAGAATAAAATCTAACTTTTTGAAAGAAGTCGTGCTATAATTATGAAGCAAATGGAGGAATATTTTATGGATACAATCTATATATTTGGACATCGCAATCCTGATACTGATAGCGTTTGTTCAAGTATTGCCTTATCTTATTTGAAGAATAAATTAGGTGAAAATACTGTACCAAGAGTTCTTGGACACATTAATAAAGAAAGTAAGTTTGTTTTAGACTATTTTAAAGTGAAAGAACCAGAGTATTTAAATGATGTAAAAGTACAATTAAGAAACATAGCTTACACAAAAAATGTTTCTGTAGAAGAAGAAACATCCGTTATTAATGCTATGCATTACATGCAAGCAAATGGTGCGAGAGCACTCCCAATCGTAAATGCACAAAAAGAATTGACTGGCTTTTTGACCTTAAAAGAAATAGCCACCTTATTCATTAACGGATTAAAAGAACAATTAGATAGTTCTTACGAAAATATTTTAAATGCCTTAAACGGAAAAGAAGTTTTACGTTTTGATGATGAAATTAAAGGAAATGTATTAGTGGGAGGCTATCAAAGCCAAACATTCCAAGATGAAGTAAAACTAACTCCAAATAACATTTTGCTAATAGGAGATCGTTATAAAGTATTAAAATATGCAATTGAATCCAAAGTAAAATTAATTATTATGACTGGAAATCATGAAATAGCCAAAGATTTATTAGAAGAAGCCAGAAAGAATAAAGTTAACATTATTATGACCCCAATGGATACATATCATACTGGAAATGCTATTACATATAGTAACTACGTAAAAACAATTATCGTAAATAGAACCCCTGTGACTTGTAACTATTTAGATTATCGTACAGAGTTTATTGAAATGGCAAATAAAATTGGACACACTAACTATCCAGTAATTAATAAAAAGAATGAATGTCTTGGATTAATTAAAGTTACTGATGTCGATAAATATAGTAAGCAAAAAGTTATTTTAGTAGATCACAACAACCTAGCTCAAAGTGTTCCAGGTATTGAAGAAGCTGAAATTGCAGAAATTATTGATCATCACAATTTAGGAGCTATAGGAACCTCTGTTCCGATTAATTTTCGTTCAATGCCAGTAGGCTGTACATGTACCATTATTTATAAAATGTTTATTGAATACAATGTTGAAATTCCAAAAGATATGGCAGGATTAATGCTATCAGCCATTTTATCTGATACCTTAATTTTCAGAAGTCCAACTACTACTGAAGAAGACAAGAAAGCTGTCGAAGCTTTATCAAAAATCGTTGGAATTGATATTGAAGAATATGGACGTCAAATGTTAACTGAAGCTAGCTCCATCAAAGGAATGAGTATTGAGGATGTCTTCTTTCAAGATTTCAAGTCATACAAAGTTGGAAGCACTACATTGGGAATCAGTCAAATCACCACCATGGATTACGAATCAATTAAAAGCAACATGGATGATTATATTAAAAAATTAAATGAAATAGCTAAAGGAGAGTATGGTGTCGTAACACTATTCATTACAGATGTTATAAATAATGGTTCTTACGTATTATTTAATACAGACTCTAAAGAAATTGTTAGAGATGCTTTTAACATCGAAGATTTAGAAGAAGGAACTTTTATTAAAGACTTAGTATCAAGAAAAAAACAGATGTTGCCAAACATTATGAACATTTTAGAAAAAAAAATATAGACTCAAGGTTGTAACTCCAAAGTTACAATCTTTTTTGCAAAGATACTTACAAATTTAAAAAAATAGATAAAATAGTGGCAAAGGAAAGTGTTAATATGCTTTATAAAATATATGGAAAAACATCCAAAATATGGAAGTTAGTTGAAGAAAAGAAAAATAAAAAGGATTATCTACAATTCATTAAAGAAGCGGCAGCTTTATATCCAAACATATTAGTAATTCAACATAACGAAAGGCAACAAATTGATGAAGTGGTAGCTTTTCAGTTACAACAGGAAAAATTAGACTTTTTTAAAATATATGTTAGTACTAAAAAAGATTGGTATTATCTAGCAACGATTTATCAAGAAAAAGGCTTAAAAAAGTTTATTTCTAAGATAAATAAGTCGTTATATGATAGAATAATGGTAATCTATCATGATGCCACCCTAAACTCTGATGAACTTTACATGATGCAATATCTAGACTCTGGAAAAAGGAGAATAAGAAAAAAGGATTGAAAATTGAAAAAGGTGTCAAAATAATAAAAAGAGGTGACACTTATGTTAGCATTAATAACAGGAGCCAGCAGTGGAATAGGAAAAGAAATGGCTTACTACTTATCAACATTAGGATATGACTTAATTCTAATAGCACGCAGAAAAGAAAAATTAGAAAAGATTCAAAAGGACATAAAAACGAATGTAACTATTATTTCAATGGATTTATTAGAAGAGAAAAATGTCTTTATTTTATATGAAAAAGTCAAAGACTATCCAATTGATTTTTTGATTAACAATGCAGGCTTTGGACTATTTGGTGATTTTGCGGAAACTGATTTAAATCGTGAATTAGAAATGATCAATTTAAATATAAAAACCTATCATATTTTAACAAAACTTTTTTTAAAAGATTTTGTTAAAAAAAATAAAGGACGCATTTTAAATGTAGCTTCTGCAGCAGGCTTTTTAGCGGGACCAAGATTAAGTACTTACTATGCCACTAAAAATTATATTGCAAAGTTAAGCATAGGTATTTATGAAGAATTAAGAAAAAAGAAGAGCAATGTTCAAATAAGCATCCTTTGTCCAGGGCCAGTAGCTACTGAATTTGCGAAAAGAGCAAAAGGAGAGTTCTTGATTGCAGAAGAAAGTGCCAAAAAAGTGGCTAAATATGGTATTGACAAGGCTTTAAAAAATAAATTAATCATTATCCCAGATATTTTCACAAAAGTTGGCATTTTTTTCAATCGTTTTATCTCATGGAAGCTTTCTGCAAGAATTACTTATCACATAGAGAAAAAATAAAATCATAATAATTTGCAGACTTAACAATGTTTTTTGCCTTTATTTTATGATAAAATACTGACTATGAATATTTGAGGTGAAAAAATGCAAAGTAAAAAAGGAATTTATCTAATCGCTGGTTTAATTAGCACCATTTTAATTTTTTTCTTTATTTTATTTTTTGTTCATGAAAACACATTAGAAAATGGTATTTTATTTACTGTTTCATTTGAATATGAAGACGGAAAAGATATTAAATACAATTTCTATAATCAAAATGGAAAAATTGAAAAAGAAGAAAACGAAAATAAATTTCTTTTAAAAAAAACCGATTATAATTCAGTAAAATTATTAAGAAAGATTACAAAAAAATTAAAAGAATCAAAAAATCCATGGAAGGAAGAGGGCATATCTATTTATAATGGTCAAAACAAAAGATATTACTTAATTCCATATCAAAGTGAAGCTGCCATCGAACTTTCAAATTATATTATTGATGGTTACATCCATGCTGAATTAAATAGAACGACTCAAAAAGTATATAACGAAATCTATATGTATATAGATCAAAATAATACCTATAAATATACAAAAGATGGGAATCAAGAAAATATCATTCATACCTATTCTTGTGAAAGTGACAATTGTGAAATGATTGCAGTAGCCGAGCAGAAAAGAGAGGCTATTCTTTTCGACAATAAGTATTACTTTTATAATTATGAATCAAATCAAAAAGATTTGATTGAAGTAGAATTTGATATTAAAAGAGCTAAGATTTTAAATTGGAATGATCAAACATTAGGAATAGAGTTAAAAAATGAAAAGTTAGAAACCATTTATTATGATTTAAAACGAAAGAGAGCATTACCAAAAGAAGAAAAAATGCAATATAGCATAGTGAATGAAGATTTGATTTTAAAAAATAAGCAAAAGGGTGTTACCAATGAGCTTGAACTATATGATCTTCAAAATGACAAAATTATTTGGAAAAAAGAAATGTCAGAAAAAGACAATCCAAAATGGACCCTATTAAAAACAACTATGAAAGAACAAACAATTTACTTTTTGAAAAATGAAGGGGAAAAAACTGCCTATTATTATGTATTAGATGAAAAAGGAAATACCTTATTAAATAATAAAAAATTAGAATTAGATGAGTCAGAAAAAATAATGATTTTTGAAAAAGATATTATCAAAGATGGAGAGGATCATTATCATGTTTATGATAAAAATGGCAATTTTTTAGAAACACTAGCAATATCATACTAAAAGAAATTTGCAATGCAAATTTTTTTTGACGTTGACATACAAACGAATGTATGCTAAAGTAAGCTGGTATGAAAAAAGAACTACTGGAAATAGTAGTAATGAGGTGGAATAATGGATAAAATTGTAATAAAAGGCGCTAGAGAGAATAATCTAAAGAATATTGACATTGAAATACCAAAAAATAAATTAATTGTCATGACTGGGGTATCTGGATCAGGTAAGAGCAGTCTAGCCTTCGATACAATTTATGCTGAAGGCCAAAGAAGATATGTTGAAAGCTTGAGTGCATATGCAAGACAATTTATTGGGAATGTCGATAAACCAGATGTTGATTCTATTGAAGGATTATCTCCAAGTATTTCCATTGATCAAAAGACAACAAATAAAAATCCACGAAGTACAGTAGGAACTATAACAGAAATCTATGATTTTTTGAGATTATTATTTGCTAGAATAGGTGTACCATATTGTCCCAAACACCATAAACCAATTACTTCACAAAGTGTTGAAGAAATGACAAATCGAGTACTAGAAATAGGAGAAAATACTAAAATAGAAGTATTATCTCCCATAGTTCGAGGAGAAAAGGGAACACACAAAGATTTATTTGATTCATTAAGAACAGATGGCTTTTCAAGAGTAAGAGTAAATGGAAAGCTTTATGGTCTAGAAGAAGAAATAATATTAGAAAAAAACAAAAAGGATAACATTGATATAGTAATTGATCGAATTATAATTCAAGAAGATGAACGGTCACGCATCTTTGAAGCCATTGAAACTAGTACAAAATTAGCAGATGGTAAAGTACTAATTCACATTATTGATGGAGAAGAAATTCTCATGAGTGAAAACTATGCTTGTATAAAATGTAATTACTCTATTGGTGAACTTGAACCTCGAATGTTTTCGTTCAATTCTCCTTATGGTGCATGCCCAGAATGTAAGGGCTTAGGTACCAAAAAAACAATTAGTGTAAATTTAATCATTCCAAACAAAGAAAAATCATTAAATGAAGGGGCCATTATTGCCTATAACATTGATAATAACATTCATAATACCACTATTCAAGCGGTATGTGACTATTATCAAATTGATATGGATACTCCAATAAAGGATTTAGCAAAAGAAAAATTGGATATCATACTTTATGGCACACCAGATCCCATTGAAATAAAGTACATTTCTAAAACAGGGAATGTCCGCTATACAAAGGATTACTATGAAGGAGTTGTAAACAATTTAGAAAGACGTTACATGGAAACGTCAAGTACATGGATCAGGGAATGGTTAGAAGGTTTCATGGTTGAGCAAGATTGTAACGTTTGTAAGGGATCAAGACTTCAAGATAGTATTTTGTCAATTTACATAAATAAAAAAAATATTTATGATTTAACATGTATGAGCATTAAAGATTTATCACAATTTTTAAAAAATTTAAAACTAAAAAAGGAACAAGAAGAAATAAGCAGGTTGCTATTAAAAGAAATAGATAATCGCCTAGAATTTTTACAAAATGTTGGATTAGAATATCTTACACTAAATCGAAAAGCTGGAACACTTTCTGGAGGAGAATCGCAGAGAATTCGCTTAGCAACACAGATTGGGAGTAAACTATCAGGTGTATTATATGTTTTAGATGAGCCATCCATTGGGCTTCATCAGAGAGATAATGAAAAACTAATTAATTCGTTAAAGGAAATGCGTGATCTTGGAAATACATTGATAGTAGTAGAACATGATACTGATACAATGCTAGAAAGTGACTTTTTAGTGGACATAGGGCCAGGTGCAGGAACTGAAGGAGGAAATGTTATTGCAGCAGGAACACCACAAGAAGTTATAAAAAATTCTAAGAGTATTACTGGACAATACTTATCTGGCAAAAGGAGAATTGAAGTACCAAAGAAAAGAAGAAAGGGTAATGGCAATTATATTGAAGTAGTAAAAGCGGAAGAAAATAATTTAAAGAAAATCAATGTTAAATTTCCTTTAGGAAAATTGATCTGTGTAACTGGAGTTTCAGGATCAGGAAAGTCGACATTAGTAAATGAAATTCTATATAAAAGTGTTGCCCAAAAAATATATCGTTCCAAAGAAGAGCCTGGAAAATGTAAAGAGGTAAAAGGATTAGAAAATTTAGATAAAGTGGTTATGATTACTCAAGATGCAATAGGAAGAACTCCAAGAAGTAATCCCGCAACATACGTCGGTGTTTTTGACGATATAAGGGATCTATTTGCTAACACCAAAGAAAGTAAAATGAGGGGATATGACAAAGGAAGATTTTCCTTCAATGTTAAGGGTGGTAGATGTGAAGCTTGTTGGGGAGATGGAGTAAAGAAAATCGAAATGCATTTCTTACCAGATGTTTATGTACCTTGTGACATATGTAAAGGAAAAAGATACAATAGAGAGACATTAGATATTAAATTTAAAGGAAAAAATATTGCAGATGTTTTGGCAATGCGAGTAAATGAAGCTGTTGAATTTTTCGAAAATGTTCCCAAAATAAAACAAAAACTAGATGTCCTTATGGATGTAGGACTAACCTACATAGAACTTGGACAAAGTGCGCCAACTTTATCTGGTGGAGAAGCAGGAAGAGTAAAACTAGCAAAAGAACTTCAGAAAAGAGCAACAGGTAAAAGCTTGTTTATTCTAGATGAACCCACCACAGGGCTTCATAGTGAAGATATTAACAAGTTATTACAAATTCTGCAAAGAATTGTAGATAATGGAGATACAGTTGTTGTGATTGAACACAATTTAGATGTTATCAAAGTCGCAGATCATATTATTGATCTTGGGCCTGAAGGTGGAGATGGTGGTGGAACAATCGTAGCAACAGGAACGCCAGAAAGTATTGTCAAAGTAAAAGAATCTTATACTGGACAGTGGTTAAAGAAATATTTATGAGAGAAAAATCTCTCTTTTTTTATCCAATTTTTAACATATGGCTAAATACAAAGTGATTTAAATTTGACAAAATAGTAAAAAAGGTGTAAACTATAACCTCAAACAAGGGGGTTATCATATGATAGAAGAAAACGCTAATCGTATAAAAGAGATTATTGAACAAAGAAAATTTAAAAAAATAGACAATATGACATTAGAAGAACTAGCAGAAAAATACTTAGATATTTACTTAGAGTGCTTGAATTGTGAGTTGGATACACCAGAGAATATTACTGAAAATCAAAGAAAAATATTAGATGCTCCTGAAGAGTACTTTGAATATTTCTTTTCGAAATATCAGATTGACAGGAAAGAACTAAATCACTTTAAGAGATTAATTGCAGATCAAATGGAGTCAAAATATCAAGAAAGGAACATGAATGAAGTGCAAGGACATGAAAATTTAATGAAATTGGCAAAAGTATTTTTAAGAGAATATGCTACACATTATGATTTAGACATGAATAATGCTACAGATGCTGAAGAGCTTGTAAAAGCAATTGGAACATTGGAAGCGCAAGAATGTGAATCTTTTTTCAAAGAAAATAATATTGAATTGATTTGGTATCCAAAGTTTAAAGAAGCTGTAGCAGCTGAAATGGTAAGCTTTTTAAGAAATAATGAAATGGAGCAAACAGAAACTATTAAAGAACCTAGTCAAACAGAGAAAAATATAAAAATCCAAGCAATGACGGAGCAATTGATAGAGACTTTAAACTTTAAAAATCTAACCAATAAACAACAAAAAGAATTATTATCTGTAATGAAAAATCCCTCACTACAAGGTATACAATTATGGGTAAGTCAAGTAATAAAAGAAACACTAAATGAAAAAGAAAGTAAAGAAGTTCAAGGTTATCTAATAGAAGAGATGAAAAAAATAAACAATATAAATCAAGAAGATAGTGCTCCAAGTAAAAATGCTGAACAAAAAGAATTGCCAACTATAATTCCGAACAATAAAATGGTTTTATATAAAAAGATGATTTTAGCATTCAAAAAATTAGATTATGATCATTTAGCAAAAGATGAAAAAGAAAAATTAATTGAAAACATAAAGAATCATCGGGCCCTTACAAAAAATGATTTAAATGATTTGAATGTAACGGATGAAGAATATCAATTAATAAGAACAGCAATTTTAGATAAATTAGTAGAAATAAATTATTCAAAAAACACAAACGTTGATGAATTAATTGAAGAATATATAAAAGCCTTACAAACTGCGGATCATACCTTATTTGAGACACTTCAAGAAAAATTAACCATATCAGAAATAAGAAAAGAAAATCCAAAATATGCAGGATTATCTGACCATGAATTAGAAACAGCAATCAAGAAAATTTCTGAACGTGCCAAAGAGATAACTATTGAAAAAATATTAGAATTGGATGAAGTCAAAGATTTAGTAAATGTATTCACAGAAAAATGTAAAAATGCGTCTAAAAAAGGCCTAAAAAAATTAGAACAATATTTAAATGAATTTAAAAACAGTGAGGAAATGCTAGGATTAACTGACTTTAATAAAACGCTATTAGTTGAAGAATTAAATAATAGATTGCAAAAATATCAAGATGCTCTTGGAACAACACCAGAAATAGAAAGCTTAATCAATAGTTGGAAAGAAATGTTGGAAACATTATCCTTAGCAGAATTATTAGATTTTTATAAAGGAGTGCCAAACTGTAAAAAAGATTATCTTGCATGTGAAAAACTAAATGATGTAGAATTTGAACAAGTAAAAGAAGCAGTAATAGACATTATTATAAATGAACTAGCGAAAAGAATAATTCAAACACTAAATTTAGAAGAAACAGAAGATTTAGAAGACCTAATAAATGAAATAAAAGATTGGGACGAAGAAGATTTTAAAGAATTTAAAATTCCAAAAGAGCTTCAGGACAGTGTAAAAGAAAAAATGATTGCACAAATCAAATCAAAAAAAGAAAGTGAAAAAGAAGAGGAAAACGAATGGCTAGAGATTGGAACAGTAGTAAATATTAAAGAAGAGTCTCCAATCTATGACGAAGAAAATACATTTGGAATAGACATATCAACTAGGAAAGAAACATTAAAAGCAGGAAAAAAGGGAAAAATTAAAGGATATGTTGTCAAAAAAGAAAATGAAACAAAAGTGATTACTGAAAAATCGAAATTAAAACAAGCATTAAAAGAAGGATATGAAGTAATCGGATATGACTTTGAATATCGTAATTATTTCAAAAAACAACATTCTTACGTAAAAACAGACAATGTGATACCTAAAAAGAGAAACATTTTCCAAAGACATTGGAAAATTATTACCACCGCAGTTGCAGCATTTGCAGTATTAATTGGAGGGGAATCATTATTTTCAAATTTAAATAACAATGATAATATAGAAAAAATGAAACCAGAAACAGAAGATGTTATGCCAGAAGAACCAACACCTGATATGCCAGAAGAATCAATTAGTGAAATTTTAAAAACAACTCCAGATATTAATGTGATTTTTACAACACCACAAGAAAAAGATAATGAAGCCATAATCTATAGCAATATATATGATATTGGAACAGATAAAGCTCAAACAGCATACTACAAAAGTGATTCTGAGAAAAAAGTAGATGGACTTGTTCTAGAATCTCCAGATGGAGTACGTACAGTGTATACAGATACCAATGAAATCATTGATTTGTTAGAAAATAAGGGCTATAAATACATTGGAAGTCGTACAGTAAATGAACATTCTTATGATGAAAATGGTAACATTAAAGCGTATGAAGGATTCTTTGGAGCTGAAAATATATATTTAAAAGATGAAGAAGCAACCCTAGCTAGAACATTAACCAAATAGGGTTAACTTCTTTTTTTTTGGCTAAAATAATGATATACTTAAAATACGGAGATGATAAAATGAATCCAGTCATTTTTACAATTGGCACCTTTGAAATAAAATGGTACTCTGTATTAATTTTACTAGGTGTTTTTTTTGGATACTACTTACTGCAAAAAGAAGCAAAAAAATATAATTACCCCAATGATTTTATATTTAATATGTTTTTTTGGGCATTAATCAGTGGATTTATTGGAGCAAGACTCTATTATGTAGTTTTCAATTGGGACTTATATCGAAGTGATCCTCTTTCAATTTTTAAAATATGGGAAGGGGGACTAGCCATCCATGGTGGATTATTATTTGGATTTTTAACAATTGTAGCATACTGTAAACACTATCATGCAAGGTTATTTAAAATAACAGATATGGTTGCTCTTCCTGTGTTACTAGGACAAGCTATTGGTAGATGGGGAAACTTCTTTAATGGGGAAGCTCATGGCATAGAAACGACAGTTCAAATTTTAAAAGGATATCATTTGCCAAACTTCATAATAGAAGGAATGTATATTAATGGGCATTATTATCATCCAACATTCTTCTATGAATCAATATGGTGTTTAATTGGAGTAATTGTAATTTGGCTAGCAAAGCGCTACAAATACTTAAAAGTTGGACAACTTACTTGTATTTATTTAATGTGGTATAGCTTTGGAAGATTCTTCATTGAATCACTAAGAACTGATTCTTTGATGATTGGTGGATTTAAAATGGCTCAAGTAGTATCAATTCTTCTATTTGTTATTGGATTACTAGCATTTATGATATTAAGTAGAAAAAGCAAATTTGAAGATTTATATAATGAACCAAATCATGATGAAATAAGATTTTAGGAGGAAAAAATGGAATATGATTCAATCATTGTTGGTATGGGAGTAGCAGGAATTACAGCTGCAATCTATGCCAAAAGAGCAGGTAATAATGTTTTGATTATTGAAAAATCTCGTCCAGGAGGGATCTTGAATATTATCGATAATATTGAGAACTATCCAGGATTTAAAAGTATAAGTGGACCTGATTTATCCTTGAAATTATTTGAACAAATTACTGCGCTACAAATACCTTATAAAATGGAAGAGGTAAAAGAAATATTAACAAATGAAGAAGAAAAGATTGTTGTTACAAACAATGCAACTTATAAAGCAAAAAATATTCTAATAGCAACAGGAAGAAGCCCGCTGCTATTAGGATTGCCAAACGAAGAAGCATTAGTAGGCAAAGGAATAAGCACTTGTGCACTTTGTGATGGCACTTTGTATAAAGGAAAAGAAGTAGCTGTAGTAGGTGGAGGAAATAGTGCATTACAAGAAGCATTATATTTATCAAAAATTGTAAAAAAAATTTATTTGATTCATCGAAGAGAAGAATTTCGTGGAGAAAATGAATTGGCAGAAAAAATAAAAAAGACCAATAATATTGAAATACTTTATAATTCACAAGTAACAGAATTAATAGAAAAAGATAACAAATTAGAAGCAATTAAAATAAACAATGATAAAAAAATCTCTATTAGTGCTTTGTTCATTTATGTAGGATATGCTCCAAAAACCGACTTTGTAAACAAACTAGGAATAACAAATTCAGCAGGATACATTGAAGTAAACGAAAACTACGAGACCAAAGTAGAAGGGATCTATGCCGCAGGAGACATCATTATCAAAAAAGTGTACCAAATTGTCACTGCAGCAGCTGAAGGTGCCACCGCTGCGATTCGCTTTAGTAGAAAAAAGTAGCAAAAAAATTGACAAATAATAAAATATTTAAGATAATAAATCTAGTAGAAAATAGGTGGATACATGAAAGAAATGGAAAAAGAAAATAATATAAAGCTAATCATAACATTGGTAATTTCAATCATAATTTTAATCACTGTTGTTGTCGTAGGAACCTATTCATACTTTGTTCAAAATGTAAATGATACAAGAAATGAAAACAAAAATCCATCAACATTAAACACAGCTGAGATTGATTTTGCTTTTGAAACAGGAACTTTGACTGGAGAAAACTTAATACCAGGAGATGTCATAACCAAAAGTTTTACTGTAAAAAATAATGGAACAGGGACAATTCCTTATAATCTAATGTGGACTGCAGTTACTAATAACTTTGTAAATCAAAATGATTTAGTGGTTACATTGGAAGAAAATGGGATCGAAATTATTTCAGAAAGTGATAATATAACATTACCAACAAATATTACTACATCTACTGTATTAAAAGATAATTTAAATGTTGCAGCAGGAAGTACAAATGAGTATGTCTTAAAAATAACCTATAAAAATACAGATGAAAATCAAATAGAAGATATGGGAAAAAATATAAGTGCAACGATTGATTTAGGTGTTTAAAGCAGATAGAGAAATCTATCTTTTTATTTAGGAGTGAGAAAATGGAAATTATAAAAAGTTTGGCAATAAAAATGCAAATAAAAGAAAGTCAAATCAAAAGTGTTTTAAAACTATTAGAAGAAGGAGCTACCATACCCTTTATTGCAAGATACAGAAAAGAAGCAACTGGAGCATTAGATGAAGAGCAAATACGAGTAATTGAAACAGAATATCAATACTTATGTAATCTTCAAAAGAGAAAAGAAGACGTGATTCGCTTAATTGAAGAAAAAGACTTATTAACAGAAGAATTAAAAAATCAAATTCTTGCTTGTGAAAAACTAACAGAAGTCGAAGATCTGTATCGCCCATTTAAAGAAAAGAAGAAAACGAAAGCAAGTGAAGCAATTAAAGCTGGATTAGAACCATTAGCTAAAAAAATAATGAGCTTTCCAACCAATGGCAATATTGAGACACTGGCAAGTGGTTACAATATGGAGATAGAGAAAGCCATAGAAGGTGCTGGATATATTATAAGTGAATGGATCAGTGATAATGCTTACTACCGCAAATGGATTAGAACATTTTTAGAAAAAAATGGACTGATTTGCAGCAAAATGAAAAAAAATGCTGTAGATGAGAAAAAGACGTATGATATGTATTATGAATTTCAAGACCGCATTAAATACATCAAACATTATCGCATATTAGCATTAAATCGTGGAGAAAAAGAAGGAATTCTAAGTGTATCACTCGATTACGAAAAAAGTGAAATAGAGGAATTTTTGAAGAAAAAAATAATAAAAAATGCTGAATCATTTGTAGCAAATATTGTGGAAAACGCCATCAAAGATGCTCTAAAAAGACTAATATTACCAAGTATAGAACGTGAAATACGATCAGAACTGAGTGAAAAAGCTGATACAGAAGCAATTGAAACTTTCAAAGAAAATTTAGAGAATCTCTTGCTTACAAAACCTATCAAAAATTCTACAGTCCTAGGATTTGACCCAGCATTTCGTACTGGTTGCAAACTTGCAGTACTAAATCCTTATGGTGATGTTTTAGAAATCAGTACCATTTATCCACATGAACCTAAAAATGAGAAAGTTAAAAGCTGTGAAATATTGCGAAACCTAATTCAAAAGTATAATGTAAATGTAATTGCAATTGGAAATGGAACCGCATCAAGAGAAAGTGAGTTTTTTGTTTCTGAGTCCATCAAGGGTTTGCCAGTAAAATATAATATAGTAAGTGAAGCAGGTGCGAGTGTATACTCTGCCAGTAAATTAGCAATCAGTGAATTCCCAGATTTAACCGTTGAAAAAAGAAGTGCAATTTCCATTGGTAGAAGAATACAAGATCCATTATCAGAACTTGTAAAGATTGATCCTAAGAGTATTGGGGTTGGTGAATATCAACATGATGTTAACCAAAAGAACTTAAACAACGCTTTAACATTCACTGTTGAAAAAATTGTAAACGAAGTAGGAGTAAATATTAATACAGCAAGTACAAGTATATTAAAATATATTTCAGGATTAAACAAAAAAGCGATTGATAGTATTGTTGAATTTAAAAGCCAAAGACCATTTCAAAATAGAGAAGAAATCAAAAAACTAAAAGGCATATCAGACAAAATATTCGAACAATGTATTGGATTCCTTAGAATTCCAGATTCTAATAATGCATTTGATAGAACAAAAATTCATCCAGAGAGTTATCATATTGCAGAGCAATTACTAGAAGAATGTAAATTAGATTTAAAAGATATGGATACAGATTCCTTTAAAGAAAAACTATCACAAATAGATGTCAAAAAAATGATTGAAAAAATAAATACAGATGAATACACGTTAACTGACATAATTAATGAATTAAAACACCCTGGATTAGATCGGCGTGATGAATTGGAAAATGTTTTGTTAAAAAGTGATATTTTAGAAATTAAGGATTTAAAAGAAGGCATGGAACTAGAAGGAACAATAAGAAATGTTGTATCTTTTGGAGCATTTGTAGACATAGGCCTTCATAATGATGGTTTAATTCATATTTCTAAAATAAGTAAAGAATTTGTGAGTAATCCAAAAGAAGTTGTTCATGTTGGGCAAATAGTAAAATGTTATGTAGATAAAATTGATATTGAAAAAGAAAAAGTAAATCTATCATTAATAAAATAATCGGAAAATATTTATCCGATTTTTTTCGACTTATTTTTACAATTATTGTTGATTATGTTAAAATAGAAAAAGTATGAAACAACAGAAAATAAGAATAATAAAATAAGGAGTTCTATATTATGAAAAAAAGATTTTCAACCGTTCTATATTACTTTGTAGTAATCATGTATTTAGAAATTTGCTATAGGTTTTTTGTATATCATAGTATATACAGCTTAAACTTAATTTATATAACCTTATTTAGTTTTCTGATTTCTTTAATTTGTTCCTTTTTATCATGTTTAGGAAATCCTAAAATAAACAAAAAAATCGTTTTTACAATTGTTATTTTTTTAACACTCCTTTTTGTTGGTAATTATATTTATTATAGTATCCTATCCACTCCTTTTTCGTTTCAAGTAACCAAAATGGCGAGTCAAGCTCTAGATTTTTTGCCAGTATTACTAGGTTGCTTAAAAAAGAATATAATATCGATATTAATTTTTTTTCTCCCTCTAATATTATCCATCTGGCAGCAATCAAAAGTAACAATCAAAAAAAACTTTTTCTTTGAAAAGAAAAACTTAGTTTATATGATAATAGCTACTTATTTATTAATTAATTTAGTATTGATCCCATTCAAAGGAAAAGATTTTTCTGCTTATCAATTATATTGGAATCAAAATAATATTAGCAATTCTATTCAAACCTTTGGACTTTTAACTGCAGATCGCCTGGATTTGCAAAGAATACTATTAGGATTTGAAGAAGAAATAACACTTTCAAATAAAAAGGAAAGTGAAAAAAGATCGGAAGAGCAC
>CAJUGF010000008.1:32280-45615 GCA_910585915.1 uncultured Bacilli bacterium
TTAGAAGAAAAAGATGAAATTACTTATAATAAAATGGACATAGATTTTGAAAAATTAATAAGAGAGGAAAGTGACACTTCTATTAAATCTGTATATGAGTATTTTCAAAATGAACTACCAACCAATCAAAACGAATATACAGGAATTTACAAAGGAAAAAATCTAATATTCATTTTAGCGGAGTCCTTTAATCAAATAGCTGTTTCAGAAGAATTAACACCAACATTATACCAATTAATACATACAGGATTTCATTTTAATAATTTTTATTCCCCAGTATTCTTGAGTACAACTGGAGGAGAATTTCAAGCCATGACAGGATTAGTACCAAATATAGATACTCTAAATGAATGGTATAAAGGAAAGGTATACTTACCATTTTCTTTAGGTAACATCTTAGGAAAAGAAGGATATAATACTCAATCCTTCCATAATTATGAAGCAACTTTCTATGATCGAACCAAAACAATGCCAACTCTTGGATTTTCAGATTACTTTGCTTGCCTTACAGGTTTAGAAAAAGAAATGGAGTGTAATTGGACAGATTCTAATGCTCCAGATGACGAAGAGATGATGAAAGTAACTTTTGATCGCTATGCGAAGAAAGAACCATTTGTAACTTACTATATTACAATGAGTGGACATTTTCCATATGGTTTAACTGAAAAAACTAGAAATTATAAAATGGTAGAAGATTTACCTTATGATAAAAAGGTAAAAGGATACCTTTCTACCCAAATTGATCTTGATCAAGCCTTAGAATTATTGCTAAAAAAACTAAAAGCACAAGGAATACTAGATGATACAGTAATTTGTTTAGTAGGAGATCATTATCCTTATTCCCTAGATTTAGATGAAATAAATAGTGTTTCAACTTATCAAAGAGATGAAAAATTTGAAATTCATCATAGCGATTTAATTATCTGGAACAATGAAACAGAAAGCGTAGAAATTAATAAAGTAGCAAGTCAAATTGATATTCTTCCAACTTTATTAAATTTATTTGGTATAGAATACGATTCAAGATTATTAATAGGTCATGATATATTTAGTGACAATGAAGGTTTAGCAATTTTTTCTGATATGAGTTGGATCAGTGAATATGGTAAGTATTCAGCAACAACAAAAAACTTTGAAGCAACAAAAGAGATCAGTGAAGATTATGTTTCACAGATGAACCTTTGGGTTAACAATAGCACCATAGTAAGTAAAAAAATAATAACAGAAAATCTATATCAAAAAATAGAAGAAAGTTTAGGTGACAAATAAATGTGTGGCATTGCAGGGTTTATAAGTAACGATAAAAAAAAGAAAGAAATAATCAAAAAAATGGCTGACAGAATAAGTCATAGAGGGCCAGATGGAGAAGGTTATTATATTGATGATTATATTGCATTAGGCCATCGAAGACTTTCCATAATTGATGTTGGAAGAGGAAATCAACCAATGTACAATGAAGACAAGAGCCTAGTAATTGTTTTTAATGGAGAAATATATAATTACCAAGAACTAAAGGAAGAACTGCCAAATCATAAATTTAAAACTAAAGCTGATACTGAAGTATTACTACATGGATATGAAGAATGGGGAATGGATCTATTAAAAAAAATAAGAGGAATGTTTTCTTTTGCCTTATGGGATATTAAAAATCAATTATTATTTTGTGCCAGAGACCATTTTGGAATTAAACCATTCTATTATTATCAAAAAGACAATACATTTCTTTTTGGATCTGAAATAAAATCATTTTTTGAACATCCGAAATTTGAAAAAAAATTAAATGAAAAACTAATACCAGCTTACTTATCGTTCAGCTTTACCCCAACAACAGAAACATTTTTTGAAGGGGTAAATCGTTTAGATGCTGGTCACTATCTTTTATACAAAGATGGGCAAATAACTATAAAAAAATACTTTGAACTATCATGGAAAGAAAACGAGAATACATATGAAGAAAATGTTAAAAAAATAGCAGAAATCATGGAAGACTCTGTAAAACACCACCAAATTAGTGATGTAGAAGTGGGATCTTTTTTATCCAGTGGCATTGATTCATCATATATCGTTTCTCTAGCTAAACCAAATAAAACTTATACAGTAGGATATGATATACCAAAATACAATGAAATAGAGTATGCTAAAGATTTAACCAAACGTTTAAAAATAAAAAATAAAAGTAAAAAAATAACCAAGGAAGAATACTTAAAAATTATTCCAGATATTATGTACTATATGGATGAACCATCAAGTGATCCTGCAGCCATTGCTTTATATTTTGTTTCACAATTAGCAAGTAAAGATGTAAAAGTAGTATTATCAGGAGAAGGAGCAGATGAATTATTTGGCGGTTATAACTTTTATCGTTTTTATGTAGATCTTGGATGGTATAATAAAATACCATATTGTATACGTCATTTAATAGCATCAATATGTAAATTGTTACCCGAAGTACGCGGGGTTAATTTCTTTATTCGTCGAGGAGAAAAAGTAGAAAATAATTACATTGGTGTTAACCGAGTTTTTGGTGAAAAAGAGCGAAAAAAAGTTTTGAATATTCCAATTACATTAACAAACCAAGAAATCACAAAACCTGTTTATGATGAATTAAAAGGACAAAGCGATATCGTAAAAATGCAAGCCATTGATATTAATTTTTGGTTAATGAAGGATATATTACAAAAAGCAGATCGTATGACTATGGCAAATTCATTAGAAGGAAGAGTACCCTTCATTGATAAAATGGTATATCAAGTTGCAAGTGAACTGCCATTCAAACATAAAATATCAAAGCAAAATACTAAAATAGCTCTTAGGGATGCTGCAAAAGAAGTTATTCCAAATGAATCCTATCGCAAAAAGAAATTAGGTTTTCCAGTACCAATAAGAGAGTGGATGAAAGAAGAAGATTTCTATGAAGAAATCAAGAAGACTTTTGAATCAGAATATGCAAAAAAATATTTTAATCAAGAATATATTCTAAATTTATTAGAAATGCATAAAAATAATAAGAAAGACAATTATCGAAAAGTATGGAATATCTATTGTTTTTTAAAGTGGTATGAAGTTTTCTTTGAACCACAAAAGGAGGAGGAATGAAGAAAATCATTCAAATAACTATAGCAGTAGTCTTTATGATCATATTTCTATCTTTACTATATTTAGTACTAACCAAAAAAATCGAAAATATGGATTACAATATATATCAGAGAATATCTAAAATAATAAATCCTACAAATACAGCATGGATGAAAACTATTACCTTTTTTGGCAGTTTATTTGGAATTATATGTGGTATAGCAATTTCTTGTTTCTTTTTAAAAAAGAACTTTGATCGTGGATTTTTATGCTTAACAATGCTTGGAGAAGTTATAATAAACAATGTGATAAAAATACTGATAAAACGACCAAGGCCTTCTATTAATCCTTTAGTCACTGAAACAAGCTATAGTTTTCCAAGTGGACACACAATGGCAGTCACCGCTTTCTATGCACTGGTCTTATTTTTTCTTTGGAAATCTCCACTTTCGTTGATGTGGAAAATAATTATCACATTAATAAGCAGTATAATTATCTTAACAGTAGCCTTTTCAAGAGTATACCTAGGAGTTCATTACACTAGTGATATTCTAGCTGGAGTATCATGTAGTTTGGCATATGTCTTATTAATTACTTTATGTTATACGAATTTAAAGGAATTATTTATCTAAGCGTTACTTGCGCTTTTTTTCTTTTTTTAGACGTTTTTCTAATCCCTTAGAGTACAATACCTGAAGTCTTGGAAAGGCATCAACCAGACGTCTTTGTAATCGTTCATTGCGTTTCATAATCTCTTTGCGTACTAAAAGAGTAATTCTTTCTGTAGAATCAGATCGAATATTAGAAGAAATACTCTGAAGGCTTGACATGATCTTTATAGAAAAACAACAATCAAAAAGCATAATAAAAAATAAAATAAAAGTAAAAAAATAAAGCCAAACATTAGAAAATTCATTAATAATAGATAATAAGAAAGGATTAGAAACATACATCAGAAAAAGTCCAAGTAAACCAAATGGTACCATGGTTTCTAAGCAAATTCTTCCATTAATATGAAATCGTTTCGTTGAATAATCCCACCATCTTGTTTTAAAAATCTTCTCCAGAGCGTAACTTGTAAAATATTCTAAAATAGAACAAAGTAATATAGTCATAATGAATAATGTAAATGAATCATTTAAATACTTCTTTAATAAAATTGACATCAGAATAGCACCAGTACCATAGATAGGACAATAAGGCCCAACTAAGAATCCTCGATTAATAAACTTATGATCACTAATCAACTTACAACTAACTTCAAGCAACCAACCACAAAAAGAATAAAAGAAAAATAATAAAAAATATACACAAGCTATTTTCATATAGCACCTCATAAAATGATTATAAAGTTTCATATGTTTGCAGTCAATGTACAGTCTTTTGTCAAAAATTGTCATTCGAATTGACATGTCAAATAAAGAGCAATATAATAAACTCAAGGAGAGTGAAACAATGAAAAAGAAAACGATTGCAACTCTAGGAGTTGGAGCAGCAGTTGGTGCGAGTTTAGGAATTCTGTTTGCCCCCAAAAGTGGAAAAGAGACAAGAATAGAATTAAAGCAAAAATTAGACGAATTAAAAGCTAAATTAAGCAAAATTGAAATGAAGGATATAAAAGAATACGTTGAAAAAAAAGTTGAAAAAATTGAAAAAGAATTAAAAGATTTAGATAAAGAAAAAGTTATCAAAATTGCTAAAAATAAAGCTGAAAAAATTGAAAAAGAGTGTAAAGAATTGGCAAAATATGTCAAGGACAAAAGCGAACCAATTTTAGAAGAAGCGGTAGAGCAAGTAAGACAAAAGGCTATTCAGGTAACAAAACAAGCAATTGAAAAATTAGAAGCAAAGTAATAGATCATTCTATTACTTTTTTTCATAAAATAACAAAAATGTAGAACAATATTAATAGGTGATAAAGATGCCAAACATTCATAGTAACATTTCTTTTGGGTTAGTAAACATTCCAATTGTTATGAATCCTATTATTCGAAACAATGATACAGCATTTAATCAATTACACCAAAAATGTTTAAATCGTATTCAATATATAAAATATTGTTCACATTGTAAAACTGTATTAAAAGAATCTGAAATTATTAAAGGCTACGAATATGCGAAAGATGAATATCTTACCTTCAATAAAGAAGAACTTGATCGTCTTCGACCAGAGAATGAGAAAGAAATTGAGATTATTTCCTTCATTCCCATAAAAGATATTGATCCTAGTTACTTTGAAAAAAGCTATATGCTAGAAAAAGAAAATAAATCAAAAGCATATCATCTATTTTGTGAAGCTTTAAAAAAGACTGGAAGAGTAGCGCTTGCCAAAACAGTAATTGGTAGTAAATTTTACTACTGTATTCTTCGCTTTACACCATCAGGAATTATAATGACAACCCTTTATTTTGAAGAGGAAGTAAATATTAAAGAACAAGAATTAAATAGTAGAATAAGTGAAAAAGAACTTGCTTTAGCAGTACAACTAATAGACTCATTAAAAGGATCCTTTGAACCAGAAAAATATAGAGACGAATATCAAGACAATATCAAAAATGCTATTGAAGATAAATTAAATGGCAAAAAAATTAAAGGACAAAAAAAGAAGCCAAAAAAGCAAGTGAGTGATTTAATGGAAGCATTAGAAAAGAGTTTAAAAAAGAAAAAATGAACCTTTGGACTGACTTATGGACACCAATGCTTTTAAAAGAACGAGAAAAGCCATTTAATCATAAAGATTATGTTTTTGAATTAAAATTTGATGGGATCAGAGCAATAATATTTGCAAATCAAGAAAAGATAGTAATAAAAAATAGAAAAGGGGAAGATGTGACTGAGCTTTATCCAGAATTAAATGAAATTAAAAAAATTGTAAAAACAAATACCATTTTTGATGGAGAAATTATAGCTTTAGAAAATGGTATGCCATCATTCTCTAAAATTCAAAATCGTATACATATAAAAGATAAAAACAAGATTAAATGCCAAAGTAATATAAACCCAGTTATATACATGTGTTTTGATATTTTATATGAAGGTGAAAATTTGATAGAGCTTCCGTTAATAAAACGAAAAAAAAGACTAAGTAAAATAAGAGATAATGAAGTATTTAGTAAAGTAAAATATACTGATGAATTAGGAATTCAATTATTTAAAAGCATTCAAAAAATGAACCTCGAAGGAATTATTGCTAAGAAAAAAGATAGTATATATCAAATAAATACACGTAATAATAACTGGATTAAAATTAAAAATTTAAAAAGAGAGTCATTTTACATCATTGGATTTGTCGAAAATAGTAAAAATATTTCTTTACTATTAGGCGAGAAAAAGAAACAGACTTACTATTATGTTGGAAAAGTTTCTACACCTAAAAATAATGAAATATTCCTAAAAATAAAAAAAATGGAAAGAATAAATAAATCGTTAATAAAAGATTATAATGAAAAAGCCATATTTGTAAAGCCAAAAGAAAAATGTCAGGTAAAATACTTAGAAAGAACTAAGGAAAATAGATTGCGTCAACCCATATTGGACACATATTGAAAAAAGCTATATGGTTTCCTAAATTTAGGAGATAATGATTTGAAAAGAACAAATGTTTTCTAAAAATTACACTTAAGTTAGATTCAAATAAAATAAAAAATTCATAGTAATCATACTATAAATTTCTTCTATAATAAAACTCGAATTTCTTTAAAAATAGAAAGTGTGATAGTAAGTTCTAAAAGCAATTCTTTGATGTTGTCTTCTTTGCCAACGAGGAAAATAAACGAGGTGCGATACTATTTTTGTAATGAAATGGTATGTCCTAGTGAATTTGCCCCAATGGCAACCTAACTCTTTTAATTTGTAGTCTTGTCATTAATTTTTATCATAATCAATTACTCCTTATTTATCATTAACTGTTGATTTTATTATATCATATTTTTTTATTTGCTCATCATTTATAAGATTAAAATAATTAAATATCTATTTCAAAATCATCCTTTCTCTTATCATCATGTTCTTTGCTAAAATTATATTTGACCTTTAATTCATTAAATGTATCTTCCTTAATAATGCCTTTTTGGTATAACTCTTTTGAAAAATTAAAATATTTTTCTCGTTCTTTTTCTTTACCTAATAGCTTATCTTTAATTAAAGACATTACTCGTAAAAATTTATCTTCCAAAATTCTAATGTTGTTTTTAATGAATGATTTTCTTCTTTGAGTTCTTCAATTTCTTTATCCTTATTTTTGGTAAAATTTTCTACTCTTAAAGTAAGTGCTTCATTATTTTCAGTAAGTGTTTTGATTTTTTCGTGATTCTCCTTAATTTCAGTATCTATATAATTTAGAATTACAGATAAATTTTTAATTTTCTTATATTCTTCATTTGTTTTACTAACTGAATCAATATAAGATACTAATTTGTCTTTATCTTCTTGTTTTAAAACATATTTTTCTTTTGAAGTTAAAGTTGTTTTTTAATCAATTATAATTTCTTTTACTTCTTTTGAATGAATGTCTAGTTCTAATAATTTTTTATTGGCTATCTCCAAGTTTTCTTGATTTTTTTCTAAAAACAGAAAAAAATCAATTCAATCGAATTGATTCTATATCTAAAAGTTCGAATAGTTCGAACAGATTTCCCAATGGTGCTGAAAACAGGACTCGAACCTGCGACCTACGCGTTACGAGGGCGTTGCTCTACCAACTGAGCTAATTCAGCATCAAAACAATTATATAATAATAAGATAGAAAAATTCAATGAAAATTGCAAAAAAAGATTGAAATCTATAAATATTATGATATAATTTTAAGTGTCAATGAGATGCAGGTGTAGTTCAATGGTAGAACTTTAGCCTTCCAAGCTAATAACGTGGGTTCGATTCCCATCACCTGCTCCATTTAAAAAATATCGAGCTATTTAATTAGTTCGTTTTTTTGTGTCAAAGTCCACGTTATTGCTAGAAGGCACATTGAACCACTCCTTAATATCATCAACTAAGCTATACCATTTTATTTGAACACAGAATCTATCTTTTTCATATTTAGGATTAAAATCTAGACATCTAGCCTTAGGTTGTACAACGAGAGGTCCAAAATGAACTGCTGAAGATTGATAATCTCTTTGTGATAAAATCACCTTATATATATCTTCTCTTGAAAACCATAGAAAGTCATTATATTCACCATAAATCAA
Source organism: uncultured Bacilli bacterium (assembly GCA_910585915.1). Taxonomy (GTDB): domain Bacteria; phylum Bacillota_I; class Bacilli_A; order RF39; family UBA660; genus MGBC162267. The sequence goes on from CAJUGF010000008.1 coordinate 40,545, forward strand.
GGCATCAATATAAAAATCAGAATTATTCCCTTGTAGAATGAAGCGCTCGATCGCTAATTTAATCATTTCTTTTGTGTTAAAATACTGATTAATTTGACTGATCTCATGTTGATGTTTTATTTTATATCCTTTAACATCCTGACGGATTTTCCCTTGACCATTTACAGTGCCATCAGCAAAATGATATCTACGATAATAATTTATAATTTTGATAGGAATGCCGCTTTGATATAAAAAATCAGTGAAATTACTAATACTATCTACATGGACAGAATTGCGAACACCCTTTTTAATACTAATACCTTTCATAACTCCGTCAGCTTTAATAAAAATATCTGATTTTTGTTTATAATGATTTCTCCAGCAAGTAAGTATCATATCATCATCTATATTTTCAAATAACTCTTTGAGAAAAGATTTTCCTCTAGAATCTAATTCGGAAACTTTTTTTCGATTAAAATATTTAACAAATTCAAATTCATTATCAAACCCATTTATATTTGACATAATATCCTCCATCTCTAAAAATTAGAAGCAAGGAGTATTATAAAATCATTCTAAAAAAATACTAGCAAATCGACAAATCTTGCCAAAAAAGCATTAAAATATCAGTATTAATCATCAAAAGATATTATCAAATTCTTTATTTTGCCTATATAAAGAATCTAGTATCTTAAATTGTTTTGTTTCTTTTAATTCACTTACTGACATAGCTAAGTTCTCGTAATAAATTTCATCATGTTGATGAATGAAAACCTTTCTGTTCAATAATTGACGTTCTAATAATATTTTTAACTTTGGATGATTATCCAAAACAAAATACATTTGTGGAGGCATAAAACCTGGAATTTGTTGCCTAATTTCATTTAAAGAGATGGGGTTATCAAATAAAATTAAAGATTTAATAGGAATAGCATAAATATCTCTTTTTAAAATATATTTATCAACTCTCTTTAAAGTTTCAGAATAATTTAAGTATTTACTTCTAGTAAGATCAAGGCGGATAGGCTTTCCAAGTTCCATAATCCCAACCACTCGTCTAGATTTTCCACTTAAATACAAGTATGCTTTAACTTCTTCATTACAAAATCGTTTTCGATACTCATATTTTTTGATGCCATATAACAGTGGTTTAAAATATTCAGGACGAAAACTTAAAAATATCTCTTTCATTCAAAAATGAACTCCTAACTACAATTATATTATAACAATGTTTGAAAAAAGAGTTTCAAAAAATATAATATCCATTAAAATTACAACTCCAGCAATTTCCTTCTTGAATCCAAACTTCGTGAGAGAATTATTCCTTCCTTTGGATGAGGTAAAAATAAACTACTATGCTCATCATATAAACTATGACAAGATGACTCATCCAAAAGTTTTAAATTTTGAATTAAACAGCTAGCTTCTCGAATATCATCAAAGTGAGAAAAATGAAGAATTGGATACTTTGGAGAATTAAAAAATAAATCAATGCTTTGCTTTTGAGAATTCAAAAAAAACAAAATATTACGATAAAACTGATAACTAATAATAGCAAAATCATTAGACGAGTGCTTTAAAAACTCAGGAGCATTCATATCAGTTTTGAAATAGACACTGATTGGATGAATCACTTCTCCAAGAAAAAATTGTTGCATCAAATCACCTACAAAATTATATGGTTAAGGGCACATAATATTTCCTTTTTTTCGAATAAGTGTTTCCTCCTTTATATAAGTCTTTAAGAAGAATGCTTTATCAAGGTTATTATCAAAAATAAAATCGGCAAGAATAAGAGCTTTATTGAAATAAAATTTTGCACAATTTTCTAAAGTATAGTCTTCCATATTATAATTACATATCATTTTGTCAATGAGATCAAAATCATTTGTTTCGTTTTTAACACTCATTAATAAACGTCCAAAGAAAAGAACTCGTATTTGCCAAAGAACTACGTCAAGTGTTCCATCAGGATTTCGAAATTCAATAGTGCCATCTTCTCTAAAAAAATCGCGAAAAGAAAGGCTACTCAATCGATAGCGTGGTATTTCTAAGGAAAAAGAATCATAATTCAGTTTTTTGGTATGATAATTCAAATAACAGTACAAAGAAGGCCCACAAACTCTTGCAGCATGAATTTGATATTTTCTTCCACCACTAGACCGTTGGTTACCAAATCGAATAACAACGTCTTCAAAAACAATCCATAGCTTTATAAATCGTTCAAGATAAAGAAGACTATCTTCTAGAATATTTTTTCCTATATGAATATGACCACCGCAGAATTCATTAATTAAAGCACCATGCATCTTTAAAAATTCAAGAACAATTTTAATACTTTCCCAACTATTTTTTTTATCATATGACTTGGGAGTAGTAATCTCTCCACCATACAAAGAACCATTTTTAAAAAAAGAAATAATTCCTTGTTCCTCTTCTTTCACTTGCCACCCATACATCTTTTCTCTATCAATATAATTTGAAACAAAAGATAGCATCAGAGAAACGAATTCAATCTCAAGCCCAAAAGATAAAGAAGGATCCAAATGAAGACTATCTTGATAGTTTACTCCAAAAGAAGTAAGGGAAGTAAGCAATACTTGTTTTTCTTCAACACTTAGTTTAGAAAAAGAGTTATTGTGATTTCGATCAAAAATAAAAAATGTATCCTTTTTCATAACTCATCTTCTCCATTTGCGAAAAACTATTTTAAATATATTTAAAAATAAAGTCAATGCTTTATTTTTAATGACTTATTTTCTGAAAATTGATAAACTGGAAATGTGATATATATGCAAGAGTTAAAACAAATAGTAAAGCCTTTGCTAACATGGTTTGAAAAAGAAAAAAGAGATCTTCCATGGAGACATACATCAGATTCTTATAAAATATGGATTTCCGAAATCATGCTCCAGCAGACCAGAGTAGAAGCTGTAAAAGTATACTATGAAAGATTTTTAAAAGAATTACCAACCTTACAAGATTTAACAAATACATCAGAAGATAAATTACTAAAACTTTGGGAAGGATTAGGATATTATAGTAGAGCAAGAAATTTAAAAAAATGTGCAGAACAGTTAATTCAAAACAACCAAACAGAATTGCCAAGAGATTATGAATTATTAAAAAAACTTCCTGGGATTGGTTCATACGCAGCAGGATCCATTGGATCCATTGCCTATAATTTAAAAACCCCAGCTATTGATGGGAATGTTCTAAGAGTTATGACAAGAATATTTGAAGATGATAGAGATATTATGAGAGAAAAAGTAAGGAAAGAATATTTTGAAGAAATATCAAAAATCATGCCTGATAATACTAGAGATTTCACTGAAAGTTTAATGGAACTAGGAGCACTGATTTGTGTTCCAAATGGAGAACCATTATGTAAAAAATGTCCTATATCCTTTCTATGTCAAGCATTTATTCATGGAACAACAAATAAATATCCAAATAAGAAAAAAGAAGCTAAGAGAAAAATAGAAATTAAAACAATTATCATTTTAGAATATAACGAGAAAATTGCAATTCAAAAAAGACCTAGTACTGGTCTTCTAGCCTCTATGTATGAATTTTATAATTGTGAGAATAAGTTATCAGAAAAACAGCTGATAGAATATTTAAAAAAAGATAGAGTAGAGTTAAAAGATATCACTGCTTTAGGAGATACAAAACACATCTTTTCTCATATCGAATGGCATATGACAGGATATTTAGTTCATTGCAAAAAAATAAATGAAAATAGATTTCTTTGGGTAACACCAGAAAAGCTTGAAAATACCTATTCACTTCCTACAGCATTTCACTTTTATGCAAAACAAATAAAAAGGTGACAAAATCCTACGCAAAAATTTCATTTCTTCATAAATAATATTAGGAGGTGAAAAAATGCGAAAAGGGATTGATGTCTCAAGCTATCAAGGAAATATAAATTGGGAACAAGCAAAAGACCATATCGACTTTGCTATTATTCGATGTGGATATGGAAATAATATAGTAAGTCAGGATGATATCAAATATGAAAGAAATGTAGAAAATTGTACCAGCCTAAAAATTCCCTTTGGTGTATATCTATATAGCTATGCAACGAATTTAAAAATGGCCCAGAGTGAAGTTGATCACACCCTTCGTTTAATTAAAGACTATCAATTGGAGTATCCCGTTTTTTTAGACGTTGAAGATAGAAGCCAATTAAACTTACCAAAAGAAGAATTAATAAACATTGTAAAATATTATTGTGAAAAGATAGAAGCCGCAGGATACTATGTAGGAATATACGCAAGTTTGAGTACGCTAAATGGAATATTAAATAGTGATGAATTATCAAAGTACGATAAATGGGTAGCAGAGTGGAGTAAAGATTTTTCATACAAAGGTAGTAGTGGACTATGGCAAAACACTAATAATGATAGCATTCCTGGCATTGATACAAGAGTAGATGGTGATATTGCATTTTATGATTATCCAGAGATTATTCGAAAAAACGGTTTAAATCATTTAGAAACAACAGAAAAAACGGAATTAAAATATAAGACAGGAGAAACCCTTTACCTAAATGGACCTCTATATCAAGATGAAAAAGGAGAAAAAGTAATTAAGAATTATAAAAACAAGATCGTAACCATTACTAAAACCAACAATACCCCAAATACTAAGGCTCCATATGAAGTAGATAAAATCGGGAACGTTGAAGAAAAGTCATTAACAAAAGATAAGTTGACAAGTCCATGTGTATTTGTTAAAATTATCCAATTCATTATGAATTTATTTAAGAAGTAACTACTTTTACTTCTTTTTTCATACGGAGGAATATTATGGATACAAATGAATTAAAAAGGATTGAAAATATAATGCATAAATATGAGTATGCGAAAGAAATATTAGAAACCCAAATAGATGTTATGATTAAAAACTTCACTTATCAACATGGCTACAATCCTGTAGAACACGTCAAAGGTAGAATAAAAAGCGAAGAAAGTATTAAAAAGAAGCTAGAACGGCATCAAAAAGAATATACGGATGACAACATTATTCGTTATGTAAAAGATCGGAAGAGCACACGTCAGAACTCCAGTCACTGGTGAATCTC
>CAJUGF010000009.1:0-13083 GCA_910585915.1 uncultured Bacilli bacterium
ATCTTTTGTTATTACCTTAATATTTTTTGCGTTAATTTTTATGATTGGATTATTGATACGTTCTTTGATTTCGATATTTAGAATAGCAGAGAAGTATGATAATAAAATGAAACACAACTCCACGTTTTATGCATTTATTGTTAATAGTTCTTATAAGTTTGTTATTATGATATTATTAATTGCAATAATATGTTCAGTATCTATTTATTTAAAAATATTTTTTCTTTAAAGTATTCTTTTTTAAATTTTGATGATAATGTTGAGGTTATTATTGAAAGCTATGCAGATTATTATATTACTAAAAATGCTTATATAGATGGTAATAAATTATATTATGTTAGTTAACATAATATACATTATGTTCAATATAATATTTTTAAAATAATTATGATTTTTCTTGTTTGTTTGTACTTTTTGTTTTAATTAAAACATTATTTATTTTTTCAAAACCATATTTAAATTTATATTTATTTTAGTTTAATCTATATTTATTATAATTTATTATATTAATTTTACGGATTATATATTTTTTAAATTAATTTTTATTTTTTTATAATATTTTTATAATTGTAGATTTAATTATTTTGATGCATGATTTTAAAATGTTGAAAATTTGCATTGAGGTGGGTAATCGTTCATCTTTATTTATTTCGTTGCAAAATACAGAACTTCATTTTTTACGAAATAAATGGTGTTATGATTAATAGCTATATTATATAAATTGAATAGGGGTTTTAGTGATTTTTTAGGATTTATCTCCCCTATTTTTAAATTTGTTTTGATAGGGGATGCAAAAAAAAGAAAAGACTTAAACTTTTCTTGATTGAATTTCTGCAATTTTTTCGAAAACTTCTGCAGCATTTGTTTCATTAATTTCTGTATAATTTAATTCTTTTAAAGCTTGAATTTTAATTGTGTTTAATTGTTGTGTACGACTTAATTTTTCTTCGTTTTTTTGTTCAATTTCTTGTACAAATCTACGATGGCTTTCTGCTAATTTACTACGACTTGCTCCACCATTATTGTAAAGTGTCAAGGCAGAGTATAATATCCCTTCAAAGATAAATTGCTTGTCTTCTTGAAATTTATATTCTTCAGGATCTGTAAAACCAGTTGTTTTTGACATATATCCAAAAATGTATTTAATTTCTGGAACATTGTCAATTGATTGTAACATATGATAAAGATATAATATTGCATATCGATTTTCTTCATGTTTTGAACTGTCTAACAATTTTTCCTTTAGTAGATATGTTATATCTGCAAGTAAAGTTTGATCGTCTTTACAAAGCCCTTTTAGATCAAAATAGCTATCTAGATCTGATGTATTTTTTACGCCTTGGTTTAATCGATTCTCTACATTCATTAGATAATCAGTTGTAACTTTAATATTTGCAATTGCAGTATTGCTACCATCATCTATATCTAATAATTTAAATAATAATAATTTTTTTTCTTTTGGCCATTTATTTAAGTCATCTAGTTCTAAATAGTTATAGACCATTTGTCTAGATACGCCTAAATACTTTGCTAAACGAACTTTTGAAATGCCAAGTTCCTGTAAAAGTTCATTTAATCTTTTCATAATCTCCCTACCCTCTAATGTTTACATTTTTATTATACCATTTAACACTTTTTTGTCAAGTGTAAAGGAATGTAAAATTTAAAAATGTTTAAATCAGTTTGGTGTTTTATATTTTACATTAAGTACCATAGCTTTTTATTATTCTTTTTTACTTCTTTAATAATTCCACTGCCAATACATTCTTCTCCTAAATATAAAACGCAGAATTGTCCTGGTGTTACCGCCTTTACCCCTTCTGGATATTTAACCTTTAATTCATTATTTTCTAAATATTCTATTTGAACAGGATAGTCTTCTCCCCTATAACGGAATTTGGCTGTGCAAAAGCTAGGATTAGTTGCACTAATTATGTTTACCTCTTCTAGTATGCATTCATCGCTCATAAGGTATTCATTAGTGTCTTTAAAGGCAACATAAAGAATGTTTGCTTTAACGTCCTTACCACAAACATAATGTCTTTCACTAAAACCAGAAATTCCTACATTTTTTCTTTGACCAATTGTATAATTCATTAGGCCATTATGACGTCCTATTACTTCTTTCGTTTCAACATTCACTATGTCTCCAGGATTTGGTTTTAAATAATTTTGAACAAATTCTTGATAGTGGCGTTCTCCAATAAAACAAATCCCTGTAGAGTCTTTTTTCTTAGCAACATTTAATTTTACTTTTTCAGCAATTTCTCGGACTTCTGCTTTGGTTAAATGTCCTACAGGAAATAAAACATCTTTTAATTGATTTGGTGTCAATTGTGCTAGGAAATATGTTTGATCTTTGTTTTGATCATTTCCACGCAATAACCTATTTCCTTCTATTCTAGCATAATGTCCTGTTGCAATTTTATCTGCCCCTAGTTTTAGAGCTTCTTTTTTAAATAAATCAAATTTTATATATTTATTACATAATAAATCGGGATTTGGAGTTCTTCCTTTTTTTAATTCTTCTAGAAAGTATGTAAATACATAATCCCAATACTCTTTGATAAAGTCTACTCTATGTAAAGGAATATTTAATAGGCTGCATAATTCTTTGGCATCATTGTAATCTTGTTCTTGTGGACATATATTGCTGTTTAATGTAGGGTTCCCATTAATATCATTGTTTAGGGTTGCATCCCAATTTCGCATAAATAAGCCTTCTACTTCATACCCTTCTTGTTGTAATAAATATGCGGAAACAGCACTGTCTACTCCCCCTGAAATACCAACAATTACTTTAGTCATATTACTTCACTTCTTCCTAGTAAAAGTATAGCAAAGTTTTAATTATTTTTCTATAATAGTAGAAAATTGAAGTTATGAATTAGTTTTATTCCTATAAAATCAATAAAAAGGTCATAGCAGAATAAAAGGAGTATTAACACAAAACATCCAATACTTAGATGAATGATTTGTTCTTTTTTATTGTTTTTATAAATGATCCAAGATAGAATGTTTTTGCCAATATTTAATATTTTGGATATAAAGAAGAAATAAATGATTAAAAAAACTATTTTGATTAGTAAAAAGAAGATAATTATATATAAAAATCCTTTTAATTGAAAATTAATAATGAATAGTGTTAGACAAAATCCTAAAGACATTCCTTCATAAAATAAATAGCTTATTGCAAGTGGAATTCCAATTAAAAGAAATGATGAAATGAGAATGATTGATAATATAGTAAAGTGATTTAAGCTGAAATGAGTACTTGAACTATTTGTAATGTAATTATTGAGTGTATTATCTAAAACACTTGCAGATGTGATGCCAAAATATATTCCTACCCCTATTCCAAATGTTAGTATGATAATTAAAAATATCCATAAATTCTTGTGCGTTTTTACGACATTTCCTATTTTTTTCATTGTTTCACCTAGTAAATTATATTTACTTTATGAATAATTTATGATAAATTGTTTTTGGTGAAATTTATGAGTAAGAAAGCAAGAAAGATAGCTGCTTGGGTTATGGTTATTGTAATGATAGCAAGTGTTGTTGCGACCATTGTAAGTTATGCTATCGCTTAACATCTAAATTTGGGTGTTCTTTAAAAAAAGTGTAATAAAGGATGATTTATTACACTTTTTTAAATAAATAGATTTGGTATTAAATAAATGGATAAGAATATAAAAATGATAATTAATATAGCAAATAAACGATTATAGTTATTAGATTCTACTTTTCCAGTTAATTTGAAGTTTTGATATAGATTAATAATAAATAATAGTATAGCATAGATTACTATTAAAAATGATAGTTTGTAAGAGAAAATGGTGAGAAAAGCACTTAAAACAATCATGGTAACTGGTTCTAGTAAACTGATTTCAATGGTTGTTAATGTTTTTCCCCACGAAATCTTTTTTTGATTGATTTTTTCAAATCCTAAGCTAAAGATGATAGCTAGTAATAATTTGCCTAAAAATAAACCAATAAAAATGCAACATAGTATCTTAAAATAGCTAAAATTCCAGACTTGGTTGAAAGCTATTCTATTATAAGCTGAATCAAAACTTGTTAATGGATTTATTGTTGCAGTATATATTCCTTTTAAGAAAGATACTGTACAGAAAGATATGAGAAGGCATGTTAAAATCATAAAAATGGATGTTAAGATATGGTCATCTTTTTCAATAAATTCTTCTGTTGTTTTTTTGGCATTTTTGAAAATTCCCTTCCATATTTCTAATACTTCTTTTGCGTAATGTTGTGCAGAGTTACTCATTTCTGTTTTTAATGTTTCTTTTGCTTTTTCTAGCTCTTTTTGTTCTTTCTTGTTTGTTTTTTTTATGTCTTTTTGACAAGAGCAAGTTTTTCCTTTTTCTAATTCTTTTCCGCAGTATTTACAAAATTTTGTCATTTGCTTTCACCTCATTAATATTTTTTGGAAAAATAGGTTACTAAACTATCTATTTTTTCTATTTCTTTTAGATCAATATTTTTCATAGTAATATAAAATGTATCAGCGCTTTCTCCGTTGTGAGTTGTTTCTTTTCCATTTTCTTGATATTCTAGACGATATGTATAATTCATTTGAAATGTTATGGTGATATTTCCATTTTCACTCATAGCTATATCACTCATTTTCATTTCTGATACTTTAAATTCTACTAAGGATGTATTAGTTATTTCTTTTGATAGATTTTCATACTCTTTTTTAATTTTTGAAAAGTCGTAGTTACTTTTTAAGTCTTCTAGCTTTTGTTTTTGAATGCTTCCGTTATATATAGTTTCAATCACTGAGGTTCCCATATTTATAATTTTTGTTTGAAATTCATTAGATAAATCTTGAATACTGAATTGGTATGTATATTCTTTTTTATTGATGTTTACTTCTTTATCTAGTGTCATTCCATTTTCCATTTTAATATTTAATTGGTATTTTCCTTGTATTAGGTTAGGGATTTCATAACAATCGTATCCAGATTTTTCACTTTCACTTAATTGATATTCTTTAATTTCTTCTCCCATTAGTGTTGCTGTTGCTTTTTTGGGGATATATAATCTCCAATTATCTATTATTTTTATGTTGTTTTCTGATACTTTCCAGCTTGCAAATATTCCTAAACGGTTTTTTTCATCTCGTTCTAAATAATAGCTTTTTTCTTTTGTTAAACCACTTTTACTATTTTCAATACTTACATGGCATATGGCTCTTTTTTTAGAGTTTTGATATTCACAACTTGATAGTTGAAAATCTTCAATATTGAATTCTTCATTTTCTTTTAATACACTTGCAAGTATTTTGTCATTTGTAAATTTAGTGTTTTCAATTTTTAAATCTTCTAAAATCGCAGTGTAATCCTTATTTGACCATTTTTTTAAATAGTTATTGATCGCATTTCCTGGTGAGTTAAAATACTTTAATTCCCATATAAAAAGAAAACCAAACATTATAAAGATTAATATTGCAAGAAGTATTTTATTTTCGGTAGATGGTTTTTCACTAATCTTTTTTGTCTTTTCTTCTACTTTTTTTCCGCAGTGTTCACAAAAAATTGAATCGTTATCAATTTTTTTGCCACAATGTTCGCAATACATGGCTTTTCACCTCTATGTTAATCTTAAAGATTATTCGCATAAAAGTCAAATGAAACCTGCTTTTTTGAAGTATTTAGACAATTAATTAACAAAAAAAGAAGAATCATTTTTCTCCTTCTTCTAACATGGTTGTAATAAATATTCCATAGCCATTTTTCACGTTATCTACAATGGCATGTGTAACAGCACCTATTATTTTGTTATTTTGGATAATCGGACTTCCACTCATTCCTTGGATTACTCCACCAGTTTCTTTTAGTAACTGTTCATCGATAATCTCAAATGTAATATTTTTAATATTAGTGTCGGGATTTATTTTGGTAATATTTATATCATATTCTTTCACTTCGTTGTTTGTTAATACTGTATAAATTGTTGCTTTTCCAGTTGTTATTTCATCAGGTTTTCCAACTGCAAAGGCTTTAGCATTTGGTAGTGTGTCTGTATAACTTCCAAAGACTCCATAAAGGGTATTTTTGGTTATTGTTCCTAGTACGTCTTTATAGTTTAGATTTGCGTTTTTTTCTCCCACTTTTCCATCAGTACTTTTTATTATTTTGGAAACGCTACTATCAAATATTGTTCCAGTTTTAACTTCAATTCTTTTACTTGATGTACTTTCAATTATTTCGTGTCCTAAAGTTCCAAATATTTTGGTACCTGGATCAATATAAGTAAGAGTTCCAATTCCGCTAATTCCATCTTTTACATATAATCCAGTTTTATATATGCCATCTACTTCTTTTAATTCAAGTTCTGTTTCAAATATTTCACTATCTCGCTTTATTGTAAGAGCAATTTTATTGTTGTTTAAGTTTTTATCAATTTCTTTTGTTAGTTCTTCGATGGAGAAAACATCTTTATTATTTACTTTGGTTATAACGTCTCCCACTTCTATTTCTTTACTACCTTTTTGAAATTTTCCATCAACTTTGTAAAAACCAATTATCATTATGCCATTTGAGTCAATGTGTATTCCTATATTATCACCGCCAATAAGAATTTGGTCGGAATAGGCATTGGCTGATATAGGCCAGAAAAAGATGCTTAAACTAGTTGCTATTAAAATTAACTTTTTCTTCAAACTCATCACCTCACATTAGTAGTATGGCTAAAAAGACACATTAAAAAATGACAATAGTTGGAGATTGCCATTTCTTGTCATTTTAGTATTGTTTTCCAAAATATATTTTATGAAGCGCTTTTTTGCCACAAATAATGCAGTTCCCTTGTGCCTGCTCTTCCATTATGATGCATCGTGATTTTAATCCAGTTTCCTCTTTAATTTTTTCTTCACAGATAGTTTCTCCACACCAGTTTATTTTAATAAATCCTGCTTTTGTTTGAGCAATATTTTTGAATTCTTCATATGTTTTTGCACTATAAATCATTGAATCTCTTCGTTCTTTGGCTTTGTTATAAAGATTATTTTGAATTTCTTCTAATAATTTTTCAATTTTTGCTGGTGCTTCTTCAATCGTTACTTTTACTTTTTCTAATGTATCACGGCGTACTAAGGTTACTTTATTTTCTTCTAAGTCTCGCGGTCCGACTTCAACGCGAATTGGTATTCCTTTGGCTTCGCTTTCAGCAAATTTGAATCCAGGAGATTTTTCAGAATTATCTATTTTATAAGTGATATCAGATTTTATTTTTTCTCCTAGTTTATGAATGCACTCTACTACTTTGTTGTCATTTCCGATTGGAATAAAGATAACTTTGATTGGAGCGATTTTTGGTGGAAGTACAAGTCCATTATCATCACCATGAGTCATGATGATGCCACCAATCATTCTTGTTGTTACTCCCCAACTTGTTTGGTATGGAGTTTTTAAAGTGTTATCAGAGTCTAGAAATTCGATATTGAATGCTTTGGCAAAGTTTTGTCCGAAATAATGACTTGTTCCGTTTTGAAGAGCAATTCCGTCATACATCATGGCTTCAATGGTATAAGTTTCTTCTGCTCCAGCAAATTTTTCTTTTTCTGTTTTTCTACCACATATTACTGGTAGTGCTAGAATATTTCTTTGAAAATCTTCATATACTTTGAACATTCTTTGTGTTTCTTCTCTTGCTTCTTCTTCTGTACGGTGCATTGTGTGCCCTTCTTGCCAAAGTATTTCTCTACTTCTTAGAAATGGACGCGTTGTTTTTTCCCATCTCACGATTGTACACCATTGGTTGTATAGTTTTGGCAAGTCACGATAAGATTTAATAATTTTTTTATAATGTTCACAAAATAGTGTTTCACTGGTTGGACGGACACACATCCGTTCTTCTAATGGTGCATTTCCTCCCATGGTTACCCAGGCTACTTCAGGAGCGAAACCTTCAATATGGTCTTTTTCTACGTTTAATAAAGATTCTGGAATAAACATTGGCATTTGAACATTCTCGTGTCCTAATTTTTTGAATTCTTTATCTAAATAGTTTTGGATATTTTCCCAAATAGCATATCCATATGGTCTTATGATCATACTACCTTTTATGTTCCCATAATCTACTAAGTCTGCAACTCGACAAATGTCTGTGTACCATTTAGCAAAATCAACGTCTCTACTAGTTATTGCTTCTACAAGCTTTGCCATATTATCACCTATTCTTTCTCATTATTTACTATTTCAAAATCTTTTAGTTCGCCATTTTCAGATAATATTTTATTTACTTTTTCTGTGGCGGTTGTTAGTTTGTCGCTACAAAATTTTACTAATCCCATCGCTTCAGTATATTTAGTTATGGCTGTTTCTAATTCTGTATTTCCTGATTCTAATTCTTTGATAATATTTTCTAATTCATTTAATGCTGATTCAAATGTTTTTTCCATTATTTTACCTCCTTTACAGAAGCTATTATGCTTCCTTCTTTCATTTTGATGGAAATGATATCATTTTTTGTTAAATCTTTACTATTCTTAATTACCTTCTCCTCTTTTGTTACTAGGGAATAACCTTTTTCTAATATGTTTAGAGGATTGATTAGTTTTACTGTATTTATTTTTAAATAAAGTTCTTGATTTTTATTTTTTATAATTTGATTTATTTGGTTTATACAATCTCTTTGATAATGTTTAATTCTTTCTTCAACGTTTTGATATACTGTAAGAGGATTTTTTAAAATATATGTAGAGCTTATTTCTTTAAACCTTTGCTTTTTCTTTTCTAAATAGTTTTTAATCCATTGTTCTAATTGCTCAGTATCATGATCTAATTTTTGTAGTTTTATTTCATAAAACATACTAGGATTTTTTAAGATGTAAGCTTTTTTTAAACTTTCTAATTTTTGCTCATGATAATCTAATTTTCTTTTTAATATATGATTTAATTGTTCAGTTAATGAAAGTATTTTATCGTTTACTTCAATGGTTGTGGGGACAGCCATTTCTGCTGCTCCTGTAGGGGTTGGTGCACGAAGATCAGCAACAAAATCTGAAATTGTATAATCAATGTCATGACCTACTGCACTGATAATAGGAATTCTACATTCATAGATTGCTTTTGCTACAATTTCCTCATTGAAAGCCCATAAATCTTCAATCGATCCTCCACCTCGACCAACAATCAGTGTATCTAAATCGAATTCTTCTGCTTTTTTAATTTGCTTGACAATATCCGCAGCTGCATTCTCGCCTTGTACTAGTGCTGGAAAAAGAATTGTTTTACAGATTGGATATCTTCTTTTAATTGTGCTTAAAATATCTTTGATAGCTGCACCTGTAGATGCTGTTACGATTCCAATAGTAATTGGATATTTGGGTATTGGCTTTTTATGTTTTGCATCAAATAGTCCTTCTCGTTCTAGTTTTCCTTTTAATTCTTCATATTTTAAGTATAGATTTCCTAAACCATCTTCTTCCATCTGATCTACATATACTTGATAGGTGCCTTGTGCTGGATAACAAGATACTCGTCCGCTTACTAAGACTTTTTTTCCATCTTCTGGAGTAAATTTTAAATCAATAGTTTTGTTTCGGAACATAATGGCATTAATTCTAGATTCTTCATCTTTTAAAGTAAAATATAAATGACCACTCATATGATGTTTGAAGTTTGATATTTCTCCTTTGATATATACTTTATGTAGAAAAGAGTTGTCATCTATAATTAATTTTATATAATTATTTAATGCACTTACTTTCATATAGTTTTTTTCCATTATCTTGTTTTTCTCCTTTTTTCTACAATTTCTGTTAATTTAGCATAGTGTTCTTTATAGGAAGCGATGATTTCAATTCTCGTTTCAGTGGGTATTTTAGCGTTTATTTTTTGTTCGATATCTATTATAATTTGCTCTAACATAGTTGGTGTAAATTTTTCATAAATTGAATAGAAATAATTAGTAAAATCGTTTGATGAGTATGTTAGATAATATTCAAGTTGCTCATATATTTCTGTCAAACGATAAGAATCAGATACACGAAAGAAAAGGTTAAATGAGGAGAATAGAAAGGATTGATTTGAATCAAATAAGGGTGTTAAGTTTATTTCATTGTTATCTATATTTTCTTCTATTTCCCAATTTCCAGAATGTCGATCCCGTTGTAATGTAAGAAAGTCAAAAGCGAAGCGATTAGCAAGATCTTTGGTTAGTTTGTAGACAATTTCTTGATTATTTGGATTTTTTCGATAATAAAATGTTAAGGCATTCCAAATCGTTTCTAAATTATTTAGTCGTTTTAATAGTTCTGTCCATTCTGTTTCATTTAATTTGTCTTTTCTTAAATAAGTAGGAACTAGATCTTGTAATTCTTCTTTATTTTTGTGTGTTTCAAAATATTCAAATAATATTTTATATCCTGGAATATATGTGCAATTTTCTTTACGATAATCTTCGATTAATTCTCCTTTATAATAGCCTAAAGTTGCTAGGGTTGTATGAACTACATCAATTCCAGCTTGTTTGGCCATTTCTTCAATAATTATGCTTCGATATTCTTGGTTGGGGTTAGTGATGATTTTGAAAAGATAATTTTTTCCTTCTAAATTTTTTATCCAATATGCATCGGTACTACATCTTTCTGTTTTAATTACTTGTTTTTTGTTAAGTTTTCTTGATTTTGCTATTTTTTGACTAATGTCAATATATCCACGATTTATCATATTTTTATTCTTTAATTATTCTATCTAGTACAGCATTAATCATTTTTCGAACAGAATCATCACTGTATTCTTTTGCTAATTCGATGGCTTCATTAATTACTACAATTGGAGGTGTATCAGTATATTTTAATTCAAATATTCCCATTCTTAAGATCGCAGCTCCAGTTTTATCTAAACGATCTATAGTCCAATCTTTTACGTGTGTATTAGCAATGTCATCAATTTCTCTTTTATGAGTTGTAACTCCATATATGATATCTTTTACAAATTCATTTTCTATGTTTATGTTTTCTTTAATAACTTCATCGATATTAAATTTGTTTTGAATTCCTTCCAAAATATCAATCTGATATAGAATAATCATACATTTTTTTCTTAATTCACTTCGCGATAAAGTCATATCAATCACCTGTTACATTATATCAAAAAGAGCTAGTCTCTTCAAGATTTACTAACTCATCCTTTTTTCTTTTTTCTTATTAAAACAAGTGGTGTTCTTTCTTGGAATTGGTTGGCTGGATTGTCTTTTATCATTCCAATTAGAGTTTCATTTTCTACTTTTATATCATTTGATTTTCCTAGAATCACTTGTCCAAAGTCGTTGGCATCTACTATCATACAACTAATGTTTGTTTTTTGCTTTATTTCATTACATACAGCATCTGGATTTTCTGGTATTTCAATGCCAATGTTTTTATAATAATTCCATGAACCATCATAGAATCCATCAAGACCACTTACTTCTCTACCAGCAATTTTATAAAATACTCCAGAAATTTTAAAGAGTTTACCAATTCCTCCTAGAATACTTGCAAGAAGTATTTTTGGAAGACCTACTTTATTAATGGCATATTGCATGTTAATTGGCATTCCAACTCCATATCCTCCCCTGTTTTCTTTTGAGGCAAATTTTGAAAGAAATTTGGCCCAAAATGTTATGGGTAATTCTTCTCTTTTTATAATTCTATTCTGGCATAAGCTTATGATTTTTTCACTAATTGATAGAATATCTCCTGGTTTATAAATATCTTTTGCGTATTGATTTATAATTTTTATATAATCTTCATTTTCATGAATGAATCTGGTTTTTATAGCATGCCTTAAATATATGTCTCCATTTACTTCAATCTCCACTTTTTTTCCTTCATTTACTACAAACTTCATAATTTTCCTTTCGTTATTTTTCATTATAGGAAATATTTGTGACTTTTTTATGACTTTTATTGTTACAATTTAGTTATTTTATAAAAATAAAAAAATGCTTTTTATGGCATTTCATTTATTTGTTCTTTTTCTGTTGCTTTTAATTCATATAAAATGTTTAATGCTTCCATTGGGGTTAAATGTAATGGATCAATTTTTGCTAATTTTTCTTTGATGGGATCATTTTTGTTTTCTTCAAAGCTCATAGTAAGTTGAATGTTGTCATCTTCTTTTTTCTTATTTTTACTATTTGACTCATAATAGTTTAAAATTTCATTTGCTCTATTTAGTAATTCTGTAGGCATTCCAGCAAGTTTAGCAACATGAATTCCATAACTTTTATCAACAGCACCCGATTTGATTTTATGAAGGAAGGTGATGTTTCCATTCTCTTCTTTGGCACTTACATGAACATTTTTAAGGTTGGTCATTTTTCTTTCTAAAATAGTTAGTTCATGATAATGCGTAGAAAATAAAGTTTTGCATTTAATGTTTTTATTAATGTATTCTAATATGGCACTAGCCAGACTCATTCCATCGTATGTGGCTGTTCCACGTCCAAGTTCATCAAAAAGAATTAAACTATTTTCTGTTGCATTGCAGATAGCATTTTTTGCTTCTTTCATTTCAACCATAAATGTTGACTCTCCACTTACTAAATCATCACTTGCTCCAATTCTAGTAAATATTTTATCAATAATTGGCAGGTTTGCTGAATCTGCAGGAACAAATGAACCCATTTGAGCTAATATTATTATGATAGCCAGTTGTCGCATGTAAGTACTTTTTCCGCTCATATTGGGCCCAGTGATTAAAAGGGTGCTAATACTTGGGTCCATAATACAATCATTTGATACATATTCTAAATTGCTTACTTTTTCAACAACAGGATGACGTCCGTTTTTGATTTCGATTTCATGGTTTTCATTCAAAGAAGGTCTTATAAAATGGTATTCTTCCGCACAAACTGATAAGGAACATAGGGCATCTATTTCACTTAATATTTCAGCAGTTGATAGTAAAGAAAGAAGCTGTTCTTTAATGTACTTTTTTATTTCTAAAAATAAATTGTATTCTAATTCAATGATTTTTTCTTCTGCATTTAAAATTAGTGCTTCTTTTTCTTTTAATTCAGGACTTATGTATCTTTCACAATTGGTAAGAGATCGGAAGAGCACAC
>CAJUGF010000009.1:13093-42200 GCA_910585915.1 uncultured Bacilli bacterium
ATCTTATCACTTACAGCAATTGCTTTATCATACATACCATATCGCTGATAATATAGTAGCCAAATACTTTGTTATATCCTACTTTTAAGTTTTTGATGCCAGTATTTTCTTTAAGTTTTGATTCGAAGTCTGCAATAAATGTTTTTCCACCACTGCGAATTTCTTTTAATTCATCTAACTCTTTATTATATCCAGCTTTTATCAAATATCCTTCTTTTATAGTTACAGGTGGATTTTCATAAATGGAGTTTTCTAAAAGATCATATATATCTTTGTGAATGTCAATTGTGTAGTTCAATTTTAATTCTTTTATTATTTTTTCAATTTCTGGTAAAACTTTTAAACTATTTTTTAGTTGTAGAAAGTCCCTAGCGTTTAGATTTCCACAAGTCAATTTTCCACATATTCTTTCAATATCGTAGACTTCGTATAAGGCATTTCTTAATTTATCTTTTAGAATAAATTCGTTATTAAAGATATCTATTTTGTTATAACGATCTATAATGAGTTCTTTCTTTTTTAGAGGATTCATTAACCATTGTTTTAATTTTCTACTGCCCATACTAGTTTTACATTTATCAAGTAACCAAATTAATGAATAAGTTCTATCCTTTAAGCGTAGTGTTTCTACAAGTTCAAGATTACGAACGGTATGAACGTCCATTTCTAAGTAATCATCAGAATATACAATATTGGCTGCTTTCATGTGTGAAAGATCTTTTAATTCTTTTATTACTAAGTAATATAACAAATGTTTGATGCTTTCTTTCATATGTTCGTCTTCTAAATTTTCATAAAGATATGTGTAATCATTTTCTAATAAATGTTCAGAAATTGATACTTCGATACCATAATTTCCTTTTAGAGTACCAATTAGTTCAACATCCATATTATCTTTTAGTATGACTTCTAGAATGCCTAGGTTTAAGACTTCGCTGATAAGTTTTTCTTTGTTGTGAGGAACAGACATAACATTTAGTTCTCCAGTAGAAATATCTGCGTAGCAAAGCATATAAAGATAATTGTAGTCTTTAATACTTGCAATGTAGTGATTGTCATGATCATTTAAAAGATCAGAATCAACAACAGTACCTTTACTAATTACTTGAATTACTCCACGTTTTACCATGCCTTTTGTAGTGGTTGGATTTTCTAATTGTTCACATATGGCGACTTTATATCCTTTACTAACTAATTTTTCAATATATGGATTTACAGAATGAAAGGGGACACCACACATGGGAACTCGTTCTGTTAGTCCAGCATTTTTTCCAGTTAGTGTTAATTCTAATTCTCTACTTGCTGTTTCTCCGTCTTCAAAAAATAATTCGTAAAAATCTCCAACTCGATAAAAAAGGAGTTCTGTGGGGTATTCATCTTTAATGTCCATGTATTGTTGCATCATAGGACTTAAATCATTTTTGTTTACTTCGTTACGTTTCATTTTTATTCACCACCAAGATTTTTTGCATAATTATTATAACATGGAATGAATTTATTGGAAGAAAATGTTTCTTTTATTTTGACAGAATTAATGATTTATTTTTATGGTTAAGTATAAAAAATCTTTTTTTACTAAAAAGAAATATTATATTAGGATTAGTCTTTTTTGCTCTTTATTTAATGTGTATTTTTGACTTAGAATTAAAAAATCATCAGGATCTATGTTATTTGGAACGTCTGTGTTTATTAATTTTAAAATATTTTGATATATTTTAGATGATTCAGATAAGTTTATTTCATTTAATTTTCTTCTCACTCCTTTTTCTAAGTCAATTTCATCCTTCCATTGAAGGAGTGATTGATTGAATATCGTATTTAGGAAAAGTTCATATAAGGAAAAAATATTCATTTCTTTGGTCCAAATTTTAGGTATTTTTTGATATTTTTTATTTTCAAATAGATCATGTTTTTTAGAACAATAGAAGATACGATTATTTATGTTTCGATCGTTTAGAAGGCCTATTTGAAATCCATCAATATCAATTATGCTTGCAGTTTTGGTTAATGGATCATAGAGTATATTTCCTTTGGTTATTAAATCTTTGAAAACAATATTATGTTCTTCTCCTTTTTGCATTGTTGGATAAATGGAATACAGGAAATTAGCATATGTTTTTAGTGGATTTTCACTAATTTGGATGGCTTCATGCAGGTGTATGCCTTTCATTTTTGTTATTGCATATGCCATTAATCTTGTTTCATCTTGCCATATTTTTACTATTTTAGGAATTCTTTTTGAAAATTCGGAATTTTTTAAAACATTAATTATTTCTTTATATATAAATCCATATTCTTCAAAGGATTTTTCGTTTAATACCTTAATAAATGTATTGTTGGCATAATATATATTCCATACTGCTTTTTGGAATATTAGGGAATAGAAATCTAGTTCTTGGTTTAAGGCTCTTCTTATCATTTTAAATTCCTTCTTTTGGATATTATATCAGCTTTTTCAAAAGAAAAAATGTCTTTTTAGACATTTTATTTCATTTTCTTTTTCATTTTTTGTAATGAGTCTTCAGCACTATCCATGGCAGTATTGAGCAACTGGTCTGCTTTTTTCTTTGTGTTCGTATTTGTTAATGTATAGGTTGCAAGTGCTGCTCCACCCATCATTGATAGTGCACTGACAAATAACATGTTTTTAAAACTTTTCATATTTCCACCTCACACTACTAGTATGGGTTGTGGATGTAAAAATATACTATTTTTGTGAATCGTTCCATTTGGCAATTAATACCTCTTTTAATGATGTTTTGCGATTTGTTGAATAATCATTTTGAATAGCCTCTAAAAATGAAGTAGTATCTCCAATAATTACTAAACTTTTTTTTGCTCTTGATACACCAGTATAAATTAATTTGTTATATAGCATTTTATAATAGTTTTTACTAATTGGCATAATGACATGTGGAAACTCACTTCCTTGACTTTTATGTATGGTCATGGCATAAGCATGCTTAATATGATATAAATCCTCTTTATTATAAATGACGTAATTTCCATCGAAGTTAATGGTGATCTGTTCTCTTATTCTTTTATTTTCACGTATTTCCTCGATGCAATTGATGTAACCAATATCTCCATTATAAACATTGCAATCTGGGTTATTTATTAGTTGTATTACTTTGTCTCCTACTCGGTAGATAATATCTCCTATTTTTGTCTCTTTTTTTTCTTCGTCTTTTGGATTGAAAAGGTTTTGTAAGATGATATTTAGATTATCAATGCCATTTTCTCCTTTGTACATAGGTGCGAGGATTTGTATATCATCTGCTTTTAACCCTTTTTGAATGCTTTTTTCACATATTTGGTATGTCATTTGTTTTATATTGTTGTTTTGGCATGGTAAAAAATTGTAATCATCAGTTTTATCAGTAAAATTTTTATTTAAATTTTTTTCTTTGATTTCTTTTGCTAAAAAAGGAATATAAGAGTTTTCGCTCTGCCGATATATTTTGTTAAGGGGACAATATGCAAATAAATTTGATTCTACAAGATCATTTAAAATAAGACCTGCTCCAACACTTGGGAGCTGAAATGTATCTCCGACCAATATGATTTGTATGTTTGTTTCAATTCCTTCTAATAAACTATAAAGAAGAAATGTATCAATCATACTTACTTCATCAACAATAATTAAACGTTGCTGATTTTTATTTCTTGAACTAATTTGAAATTCATTGGTATCTTTGTTCCATTTTAAATAACGATGAATAGTCATAGCAGGTAAGCTTGTACTCATAGCAAGCTTTTTGCTTGCTCTTCCTGTTGGTGCTAGACATGCAATTTGAGAATATGTTTCTATGGGAGTTAAATGATATAAACTGATGTATAATTTTACAATTGCATTCACTATTGTTGTTTTCCCAGTACCTGGACCACCTGAAATGATTGTGACTCTTTCTTTCAAGGCCGTTTTAATGGCATCTTTTTGTGTTTTGTGATAATTTACACCTAGAGATTCTTCTAAACTTTCGATTTTTTCGTCTAGTTTTTTATGGATTTTGACAGGAAGTGAATTAATCTCAATTAGTCGATTTGCGATTTGTTGTTCCATTTCGAAATTGTCTTCTAAAAAGTAGCGATTATCTTTACAAACGATGAGAAATTTTGATTCTAATTCACTCAAATATTCTTCAAAAGCTTCTAATTCTAAAAATAATTTAAAGTTAGATTTTAAAACTCCATAAATTTCTTCCATATAATAATAAATATCTCCTGTGGAGTCACTTAATCGTTTCATTGATTCTAATATGCATGCGCGAATGCGAATGGGATTTTCTGGATCATTGTTTTTTATGAATATTTGATCAATTTTATTAAAGTCAATGATTTCTTGAAATATGTAGATGTTTTCTTCTAAATACAAAGCAGTTTTGTCTTTATAGCGATTAATAATTTTGGTGGCCTCACTTATTGTAAAACCTAGCGTTTTTAATTTGATAATTAAGTCATCGTTGCTTGAGTAAGCAAGAAGAGATGTATATATTTTTTCTGCTTTTTTTTCTGTCATTCCAGGAACTAAATATAAATTGGAGATGTTTTCTTTAATTTTGGGAATGGCTTCTTCTCCTAAGGTTTCTACGATTTTGATCGCTGTTTTTTCCCCACAACCTTTAATCAAAGGGCTACTTAAAAATTCAATGACCGCATCAATTCCTTTTGGAATCTCTTTTTCACTTTTTATGACTTGATATTGGTATCCATAACGGTCATGTTTGGTATAATTTCCATATAATACAAATGTATCTTCTAGATTAATCTCTACAAATGTACCTGTAATGGTTATCGTTTTATTTAATAAATCTTTTAATTCTTCATTATTTGTATCTTTAATTTTAAAGGTTCCTACAAAAAAACCATTATCACTTGCAAAAATTGATTGTCTTACTTTTCCTTTGATGTAATGCATGATTTACTTCACCATACTCATTTTAACATAGCAATGAAAAAAGCGAAAGAATGTTTCGCTTTAATCGTTCGACATTTTATATCCTAATAAATATAGTTGATATGATAAGGAGTCATAACAACTGTCGATATTTTTATAATTTTGTGTTGTTTTGGCATTGTTTAACATTGTCCATGATTGATATAACCGATTGTAGTTTTGTAACATGATATTTCTTTCATCATCTTTGGCAGTACTTAGTCTTTTATAGTAATCATTTAATGCGCTAGAAATAAACTGATCTGTTTGAGCATAATTTCTTTTGCCGATTCTTATAATTTGTTTTGAATTATTTTCTCTAATAAATGGTTTCAGAAAATTATTTTCTTGGATTATTTTTTGATTCGATTTTACAATTCCTAAAAAACTATTTCCATCTAATAATTCTAATGCTTTTAAATCACACTTTGTAAACATACCCGTCACCTATTATTCATTATAGCAAAAAAAATAGTTTTTTACACTTTTTTTCTCTTATTTTGCTAATTTTCGAGTAAACGAATTCTCATTTGTATATTTTATTTAATTGTATTTAGAAGTCGGTATCAATTCTCCTATTAAATAATTGTTATCGTATTTTTGGATTTTTACTTCACATAATTCATTTGCTTCTTTTAACTCGTCTATTTTTACTTTTAAATAATTGGAAGTGTGTCCAATTGAATATGTATCATTTGATTCTTCAATTAAAACGGTAACTGTTTGATTTAAAAATTTTTGGGCGTAATTTTTTTCTAACTCCTTTGATACTTCAATAAGTGTTTTATTTCGTTCTTTTTTGATGCTTTCATCAATTTGACATGGCATATTTGCTGCTACTGTGCCTTCTCTTTTGGAATAAGGAAAGGCATGAATCTTACTGAATGATATTTTTTTAATTGTGTTAATCGTTTCATTAAATAAGTCATCATTTTCGTATGGGTGTCCTACAATAACATCAGTTGAGATGCTAATATCTGGTCGAATGTTACGGATTTTTGATATTTTTTCTTCAAAATATTTAAGATCGTATTTTCGATTCATTTTTTTTAATATTTCATCACTTCCTGCTTGCAGCGGAATGTGCAGGTGATTACAAATTTTGGAATTATTTTCTAATTCTTTTAGAAACTTATCATTTAATT
This sequence comes from uncultured Bacilli bacterium, assembly GCA_910585915.1. GTDB lineage: Bacteria > Bacillota_I > Bacilli_A > RF39 > UBA660 > MGBC162267. The sequence continues at coordinate 19,175 of CAJUGF010000009.1, forward strand.
CTGTGATCTCGATGGATGAAATACGTATTCTTTTTAATTTTTCTATTTTACTCATTTCATGAATTAAATCTGTTAAGTCTAAATCACCATCCTTATATGATCCAGTATGTATACCTGTTAATACAATCTCTTGGTGGTGTTCTGCTAGTTGTTTTGCTTCTTTGATGGCATCATTAAAATCTTTACAACGTGTAGTTCCTCTTACATATGGAATGATACAGTAGCTACAAAAATTATTACAACCATCTTGTATTTTTAAAAATGCGCGAGTATGAGTAGTAAAATGATTTACTGACATATTTTCGAATGGAAGATTTCTTGTATGATAGAACCTTTCAACTTTATTTTTGCTGTTGCAATACTCTTTAATTAAGGTAACGATTTTGCTTTTGTCTTTGTTTCCAATTAATATATCAATGTCCATCTTTTGGTAATTTTCTTTTTTATTTTCGCTACTACATCCTGCCACAACAAGAATAGTATTTTTATTTTCTCTTTTTGCATGTCTAACTAATTTTTGAGATTTTTTATCAGCCATATTGGTGACAGAACACGTATTAATGATTGTAATATCGGCTTTTTCTTTGGTATTTTTGTATCCTGCTTCGATTAATTTTTCTTTCATAATTTCAGATTCATAAATATTAACTTTGCATCCTAAGGTTATTATTTGAAATGTCATAAGATCTTCTCCTTGCAATTTATTATATCTAGTTTTTTTTCTAGTGCAATCTTTTTTTATTTAAAGAAAACTAGACTTGAAGTCTAGTTTAATATTTCATTTAATTGTTGTAACGCTTTTAAAAATGCTTCTTCATGTTCATATTGGAATAGTTTTACTTCTAGTTTTGGTCTTTCTTCATTGATTTCAGTATTTGCTAATTGTTCTAAATTGACTTTTTGTACTTTAATTTCATTATCAATTAATTCTTCTTCGTCAAAGTGGATTGGCTGTTTTTTGGCACTGTTTAGTAATTCTTCATAACTAATGATTGCTTTTTCTTCTTGTTCTGCTTCATAAGATGTCATGTCAACGATAGGTTTGGGATTCTCGTCGATAGTGTTTACAATTTGCTGTAAGTCAATTTCTCCAAGATCTATAGGCGCATTATCTTCTTGCATAATGGTAGGCACTAGATTTGGTTTTTCTGTTTGGTTTTCTTCGATTGTTTCATAGTTTTCTGTTTTGATTATGTATATCAAAGTAATAATTAAAATCATTAAAACTAATACGGCAAAGTATAAAATAAAATCAATGATAGATAATGTTTTGATTACAGCTATTATGTCATTTATTAATTGCATTATAATTTCACTCCTAAATCATCAGTTGTGCTGATGTTTATATTATACTATTTACACTATTAGTTGTAAATTAAAAGAATGACATTTGTCATTCTTTACACGTTATTTACTATATATGGATCTTCTGCTGTGCCACTTCCTGTAACACTTGTTTTACGGATCAAATTAATTACTGGACGACTACCTCGAAATAAAGTGCCTGAAGTTCCTTCGTTCATTTGCCCATTTGAATATATCTCAATAAAACTGTAATTTCCATGATTGTTTTTTGCTGGACTCATGGTCCACCATCCTGCACTTAGATTTGTATTGTATAAATAGAAATCTTTATTCTGGCTATTTTTAGATCCACCTGCAAGTGCTACTTCATCCGCTGTTAATAATCCGATTTTTGATGTAAAGGTATTACCCATACATTCAAAAATTGGGCTATTATTTGTATATATTCTAGTAATTGTGGCGTAGCCATTATCTCCATCTGTAGTATCAGAGCAAAATTTGTAATTAGCGATTAATGAATCTTGATCACTTAGATTTATTTTATACCATTCTTCTAAGTTTTTATAGATTTGGGAATTGGTGAATGTTAGATCAAATTCTTCATTGCTTGCATAGTATTGAGTGTTGTTATTCATTAAATCATTTAAAATTAGTTTTACTGACCCATCTCCATTAATTTTCACAATTCTCCACAAAAGACCAGCAAATACTACATAGTTGTTGTTGATATTGCCTCTAAAATAATAGGCTATTCCATCATTATCTGTTGTTTCTATTAATCCTTCTTCCTCTTTTGCAGGTTCACTAGCAATATTTGTTTTGGATCCAGTACTCACAACATTGTTTTTTAAGATTATGTTTTGAAAAGTGGTCATTTCTTTTTCTAAATTCATACTTATTGTACCAATGGTTTTGGTCTTGTTTTGATTTTTGATCATTAGGGTGTAGCTATGGGTTTCGTTTCCGTTAATACGAATGGTATTGGCAATTTTACTATCTTCTTTTGGAAAATTTGCTTCAATTTTTTGAAATCCTTCTCTTGTACTTAGTAATTCTATCTCTGTACTGTCACCACTTTTAACATTTTCAAGTGCTATATTGTAATAGTAAGGATCACTTGAGGTGTTGGTTACAGAAAATTGATAGTTCTTTTCTTCTTCTGAGGTTTCTATTTTATTGCCATCAATAAAATTAAAAGATAAATTACCATCTACATATACAAAAGCATTTTCTAAATCATTGGATGTTGAGTCATAGTTTAGATATCCAAATGCACACACGATTACTCCGCAGAATAATAAAATTATGATAATTAACGCTGTTTTATATTTTTTTTGCATATTACCATTCCCTCTATTATTTTAAGTATATGATTTTGGCTCTTTTTTGTCAAATATTTTACAATAAAAAAGTTATGTTTTACACATAACTATAAGTACTTTTTGAAGTTTTTGATTTCAGAATCATTCTCTAGATCTGTTTTGCTCAGTTCCTCGAATATTTTTTTCTGTTCTCTTGAAAGCTTTGTAGGAATGATTACTTTAAAGATGACAAACAAGTCTCCTTTTCTTAGGGAGTTTGCTGCTTTAACACCTTTGCCTTTTAGTTTTAGTTTTGAACCATTTCCTGTCCCAGCTTTTACTTCTAGAATTACATTCCCATCAATCGTGGGAATTTCTTTTTTGCATCCAATTGTTGCTTCCGTAATTGTAAGTGGTACTTCTAAGTATAAGTCACTATTTTCTCTTTCAAAAATGGGACTTTTTCCTACTTTGAATTCAATGTAAATATCGCCATTTGGTCCACCATTACTTCCAGCATCGCCTTTACCACTGATTTTTAATTGATATCCATTATCTACACCTTCTGGAATGGTAATTTCTATTTCTTTTTTCTTTTTTATGTGCCCAGTCCCACGACATTTGTTACATTTCTCACCATAAGTTTTACCCTGTCCATTACAAGTATTACATGTTGTTTCTGTTTGATAGATGCCAAATAAACTTCTTGATTCTTCAATAACTCTACCCCGTCCATTACAAGTTGGGCAGGTTTTTTCTCCAAATCCTCCTTTGCCGTTGCATTTATCACAATCTTCATCTAGATCGATGTTAATGGATTTTTTACATCCCTTAATGGCTTCTACAAAGGATAGTTCGAGTGATACTAAACGATCTCTTCCTTTGGTTGGGCGATTTGCACTCCTTCTACTAGAACCTCCAAAGCCAAAGCCACCAAAGGATCCACCAAATAAATCATCAAAGATGCTTCCAAAATCAAAGTCTTCTGTGCTGAATCCTGAGAATCCACCAGATCCGCCGCCACCTTGGAAAGCAGCGTGCCCAAATTGATCATATTGACGTTTTTTATCTGGGTCAGAAAGAATAGAATATGCTTCCCCTATTTCTTTGAATTTTTCTTCTGCTCCAGGATCTTTATTAACATCGGGATGATATTGTTTTGCTAATTTTCGAAAGGCTCTTTTGATTTCTTCATCGCTTGCGCCTTTTTGTATTCCTAAGACTTCATAATAATCTTTTTTATTCATAATACTTCACCTGACTTTAATATTGTTTTGTATTGATTTAGTTCTTCTTTAAAGAATTCTACAGCACTTTCAAATACTTGTTTTTCACGAATATTGATTCCTAGTGTTTGATAGACTTCTTCGGGATATTTATTAGATCCACAATGAAGAAAATCGGTATATTTCTTTATAATGCTATTTTCTTTTTTTAGTATGCGCATGGCAAGAGACGCTGCAATACTTACACATAAGGAATAACTATATAAATAGAAATTCATGTAATAATGACTTCTTGTCACCCACATTAAATCAGAATATTGATCTTGTTTAATGCTTGACCCTTGGTAATTTTTTAATGAATCCTTTACTAGATTGTTTAAAAAACTCGCCGTAATCATGTTACCAGATTCAACATGTTCATACATTTTTTGTTCAATCTCACCTTCCATAATGGCACCAAAAAAGTTGGTTTGAAATGTTTTTAAGGTGTGTTCTATTCCAATTAACTTTTCTTCTTTTGTTTTGGCATGTTCTCCAATATAGTGGTTTAATAAAAATTCATTGGTTAGAGATGCTATTTCTGCTACAAAGGATGAGGTATGACGATACCATAGTTCATTTGCTTCATTAACATATTGATGATGAACGTTATGTCCTGCTTCATGAGCGATTGTTAAGATGTCGCTATATTGATTGTTGAAGCTTAGAACAATTCTTGAGTTCTTGGTTGATGTAGCAAAGCTATATCCTCCACTTACTTTTCCTTTGTAGGAACAATAATCGATATAATGATTATCAAATACTTTTTTTAATTTTTCTTGGTAATCTGGTCCTAATATACTTAAAGCATTTTGAATTAATTCTTCGCTTTCTTCAATGGTGTATTCTTTGTTTGTAGAATTCCAGTTAACCATAGTATCGTAATTATATAATGTTTTTTTATTTAATATTTCTTTTATTAATTGGTAATAATCTTGCCATGCAGTTTTTTGTTCTTTCGCTACTGATTTTAGATTATCAAATACTTCGTTTGGAAGATTAATGTGATGTAGTTTTGCATCCCAAGCACTCTTAAATTTTTTGATTTTGGCAAGATTGCAATTATTTTTTACATAGTAATGTAATAATGCACTTTCGGTATTTTGATATTGCCTTGTAGTTTTACAGAATTTTTTATGAGCAGTTTTACGAACACTTTCTAATGGATTTCTTTTTAATGAACGTAAGTTATTGGAAGCAATTTCTATTTTTTTACCATTTTCTAAAGAAACACTTCCATAGTTATGTTCTGAGTTAATTAAAGATGAAGAAATATTTTCATAACTACTAAATGTCTCTCCCAATGTATTAATAATCTCTTCGGCTTCATCACTTAGGGTATGTTCTTTTTCTTTGTATATTTCTTCTAAAAGAAAACGATATTTTTCTAAATTTTTGTTGTTCCATAAAGCTTGAAAAGAATTTTCATCCATTTTTACAATTTCTGGTTCAAAAAAGGAAATTGCTGTATCAAATTCAGAATACAATAATTCCGCTTTGTTTTTCATTTCTAGGAATGTTTCGTTTTGCAAATCTAAATCATGAGATACATAAGCATATACATATAAATTTTCAACGATACTTGCAGAATTGGTATATAGGTCTAGAAATTGTTCTAATTTAGTACTATCTGTTAAATTTCCTTTTAATTGTGATAATTTTTTTATTTCTTTTTGAGCTTTTTGATATGTTTCATTAAATTCTTCTTGAGATTCAAAGAAATCATTTAAGTCCATTTTGTATTTTGCTGGTACATCATTTCTATTTTTATATTCTTTCATTTTTTACCTTTCTGTAACTATAGAAAAGCTCTAGTTTCCTAGAACTTTTCATTGTTAAATTACTTTTCTTCGTAACTAGCTTCTTCTACATCATTTTTATCTGATGCGGTATTTGTATTATTATCACCTTCGGCGTTTTGATTTTCTTGTTGTGCTGCTTCATAGACTTTGGTTGCAAGTTTCATTGCTACTTCTTGAAGACTTTCTGTTTTCTTTTTAATATCGTCGATGTCATCTTTTGTTAATGCTTCTTTTAATTCTTTCATTTTATTTTCAGCATCTTCTTTGTCTTTTTCATCAACTTTGTCTCCTAAGTCTTTGATGGCTTTTTCAGTTGAGAATATTAGTGTGTCTGCATCGTTTCTTACGTTTGCTTCTTCTTTTCTCTTTTCATCCGCTTCTTTGTTTGCTTCTGCTTCTTGAACCATTTTTTCAATTTCATCATCGCTTAGGGATGTATTTGAAGTAATCGTAATTGTCTGTTCTTTATTGGTTCCTAGGTCTTTAGCCGTTACATGAACAATACCATTTGCATCGATATCAAATTTTACTTCGATTTGAGGAATTCCTCTTGGAGCTGGTGGAATATCCATTAATTGGAAGTTACCTAATGTTTTGTTATCAGAAGCCATTGGTCTTTCTCCTTGTAATACATGGATATCTACAGCAGGTTGGTTATCTGCAGCGGTACTAAATACTTGACTTTTGCTTGTTGGAATGGTGGTATTTCTTGGAATTAAGACAGTCATGACTCCACCAAGTGTTTCAATACCTAATGAAAGTGGCGTTACATCTAGTAGTACTAGATCATCAACTTCTCCAGTTAATACTCCACCTTGAATTGCTGCACCCATAGCAACTACTTCATCAGGGTTTACTCCTTTATGTGGGTCTTTTCCTAATTCTTTTTTCACTAATTCTTGGATGTATGGAATACGAGTTGATCCTCCAACTAGTATTACTTCATTAATATCACTAGATTTTAGTTTCGCATCTTTTAATGCTTTTCTTACTGGTTCTAGAGTTGAATCGAATAAGTCACGGCATAGGTCTTCGAATTTTGCTTTCGTAAGTTCAATTTCTAAATGAACAGGTGATCCATCTTTTTGAGAAATAAATGGTAAACTAATTTGCGTTTTGGCCATACCTGAAAGATCTTTTTTGGCTTTTTCAGCTGCATCTTTTAGACGTTGCATTGCCATGTTATCACTTGTTAAGTCAATTCCTTCGTTTTTCTTAAATTCGCTTGCTAAGAAGTCAATGATTCTTTGATCGAAGTCATCTCCACCTAGTTTGTTGTTACCAGCAGTGGATTTTACTTCAAATAGTCCATCTCCTAGCTCAAGGATTGAAACGTCGAATGTACCTCCACCTAAGTCATATACTAAAATTGTTTGTAATTTTTCTTGTTTATCAAGTCCATAAGCTAATGCTGCTGCAGTTGGTTCGTTTATGATACGTTTTACATCAAGTCCTGCTATTTTACCAGCATTCTTTGTTGCTTGTCTTTCAGCATCATTAAAATATGCAGGTACTGTAATAACTGCTTCTGATACAGTTTCTCCTAGGTAATTTTCAGCATCTTTTTTAAGTTTACTTAATATTTTGGCACTGATTTCTTCTGGAGTCCATTTTTTGCCATTAGCAGAAACTTTTTCTTTCGTTCCCATTAATCTTTTAATTGACGCAATTGTATTGTCAACGTTTGTTACTGCTTGACGTTTTGCACGCGCTCCAACTAATTCATCAGAGTCTTTGAACGCTACAACGCTAGGTGTGGTTCTTTCTCCTTCATCATTTACAATTACTTTTGGTTCTCCACCTTCTAATACTGAGACACAACTATTTGTTGTACCTAAGTCAATTCCTATAATTTTTCCCATATTTATCATTCTCCTTTTAATTATTTACTTTGACCATAGCTGGTCTGATAATTTTATCTTTATATGAATATCCTTTTTGAAGGATATCAATAACAATGTCTTTTTCCATTCCTTCTTCGTGGTCAGTTAGTACTGCTTCCATGGTTGCAGAATCAAATGGCTTTCCAATGCATTCGATTTCTTTGATTTCAAATTCTTCTAGCACATTTTTTAAATTTCCGTAGATCATTTTAAAACCACTTAAGAATTTGCTTACTTCATCATCAAGATTGGCATCATCCATATTGATGGCTCTTTCAAAGTTATCAATGATTGGCAATACTTTTTTTATAAAAGTTTCTCCGTCGTATTTTAGAAGACGGCTTAATTCTTCACTGCTACGACGTTTCATGTTTTGCATTTCGGCATTTAAACGTAGAATTTTGTCGTTTAGTGCTAGATTTTCTTCTTTGAGTTTCTGCATTTCTGCATTTTCTTTTTTCCCCTTTTTTTCTTTTTTCTTTGGAAGTTCCTCTTTTGTTTCTTTTGGTGCTACATCTTTGTTTGACATTTCTACCTTTTCTTCATTTTCCATGTTATTCCTCACTTTCGTCATTTAGGTTTTTATTGATATAGGAAAGAAGTCCTACGACACGGTCATATTCCATACGTTTTGGCCCAATAATAGCAATGGTTCCTTCTTCTCCATGATAATGATATGTAGTTTTAATCACTGTGACATTTGGATCAAATTCACTTTCTTCTCCAATATAAATGTTAATTCCTTTTTGATTTTTCTTTTCTTCAATTTTTTTTATTAAATCAACATCTTCAAATTTGGAAGTAATTTTTCTGATTTCTTCAACATTATCATATTCAGGTTTTTCAATCAGTTTGTATTTTCCACTTAGGTGGATATTTTCTTGGACATTTGATGCAAAGTTTTGGAAAGCTTCCATGAATATGTGATATACTGATTCGTATTGTTCAATCCGTTTACTAATAATCGGCTTGATGTCATATTCTAGTCTTTCACTTACTTCATCAATTGGAGTTCCAATTAGCATTTTGTTAATGATTTCACTTGTTTTTACAAGCTCTTCCATTTTAACATGCTTAGGTAGCGTAAATTGTCTATTTTGGACAGTACCATGATCTGTACATACCAGAGCAACAATTTTATCATCTTTAATTGGAATGATACTTACTTGTTGTAAGGTATTAGTATGAGACTTTTTTCCAAGTACAATACTTGTGTAGTTTGTTATTTCACTGATAATTTCTACACACTGATTGATGGTATCAGATAGTTGTAAATCATTGTTTCGAAAAATAGTTTGAAGTTTTAATACATCATCTCCAGTTAATTCTTTTGGACGCATTAGATTTTCAACATAATAACGATATCCTTTTTCACTTGGAATTCTTCCAGAGGATACATGATTTTTCTCTAAGAGTCCTAAATCTTCTAACTCTGACATTTCGTTACGAATGGTAGCGCTAGAACATTTTAATTTTTCACATAATGATTTACTCCCGACAGGTTTTACGGTTTTAATGTAGGATTCTACAATCTCTTTTAATAATTTTTTTTGACGTTCTTCCATTAATTTTTAGAACCTCCTAGCACATATTATATTCAAGTGCTAATTCCATTATACTAAAAAATTAGCACTTGTCAATTGTCAATGCTAATTTTTTCTTCTTTTTTACATTTCTTTTGATTTTACAAACTCGAGTTTTAAAATATCTTCTTGTTGTTTTCCTTCTAGATATGATAAATACCGTTCATCTTTTGCTAAAAGGCTTGCACCTCCTATTTGAAAAAATTTCATGATATAGTTAATATCTTCTTTGTAAATTTCTCTTAATTCTAACTCGGTCCGATCTATATTTTCTTTTTGAATTACTTTGATTGGTTCTTCTGTTTGCAAGAAATTTTTGAAATCTTCTTCACCTAAAAGTTTGTAGATAAAAAAGCTTGCAGTATTTTCGAAGTCCTCTGCAGTTTTCATTTCTTCTTTCAAATAACTTGCAAGAATCAATAATTCTTCATTTTCTAAATCTCTCATGGTGTAATCTTTTCCAGTGGAGATCGTTGTGGTTCTTGAAATATCAAAGTTTGTTATTGTGATTGGTAAGGTACCATTTAAGACAAGATTGTCATTTGTTTTAAAATATTGATATTCATGATTTATTATATAATTTAGTATGTATATTGCGGGAACATTAAGTGCTTTAGAACCATATTTTTCTTCGTAAAGTTCTAGTACAATATTTTGAATATCAGGATTTCTTATCCAACATACTTCGAGGTCACCTGGTTCTTTAATTGATTCTAAAAATCCTTGAATATAGTTTACTTTATAAACACTTTGACTATCTGTTTGTTCTATAATATTTTCCCAAATCGCATCATAATCGTTGTTGATGAGATATTTAATAATTTTTTCATCATCTCCTAGAAAACCTAGGGTTGTGAAGAATGCTCTTGTTTTAGGGTATCCTTCTTTACTTAAAAATGCTGCTCTTGCTTCTGAATAAGCAGGAATTATTTTTTCTCCGCTTAATTCTGCATGTGAAAGTTCGTGATTCAGTGCTTTGATTGCATCTTCCCATGTTGGGTCATAGGTAATATAACCAAATGATTCGTCACGAGTAAATGTTGCTTTGCTAATTCCGTATTCTCTTTTCACTCCAACATTGGCATATTCTATTAATGTAGTTATTATTCTTTTTCCATTATAGTATTTTCCGAAGGTAAATATTTTTTCTTCTATTTCTTTTTTTAATTCATTTTTTTCTTCTAGAGTAAAATTGGGGTTTATTTCTAAACTTTTTAAAGCATAATATGTGAAGCCTTCCTCTTTGGTATCAAAGTTTGATAGTAAGATATTTTCTGCTAAAATATCATAGGTATTTTTTTCTATTGTATTATCATTCACAATATTATAAAGCTTGGTTAGTAATTTTTGATATTCTTCAACATCTAGTTCTGATTCGCTGATTTTTGCTAAACTTTTTTTAGCCACTTGTTCGGCGATGGTACTATCAATTTGATTACAAACTGGGTCTTTTAATATATTTAATGAGATTGCTCCAATAAAAAAGGGAATCAAAGATTTTTTGATATCTTTGCTAATGTTTTTTAATTGTTCTTTTTTAGTATTTGGTATTGGCTCAGATGCAAAGCAGTATTTTATGATTTCTTTTTCTATTTTTTTGCGATATTTTTTTTCTTTTAATTTTTTTGAATCAAAGTCTATTTCATATGGGAGATAATACATTTTATTTTTTATAATATATAGATAAACATTTTCTGCTATTTTCATCTTCTTACCTTCTCTCTAATTTTTGTATATCCTAGATCCCATTCAAAATTGGCTAAAATTTTTGGAAAATTGGTGCTATTTATTTTTAATGATACGTTTTTTTCGATGGAAGCATCTAAAAGAATTTTAAAGTCTTCCAGCATTAAATTAGGATATCCCTTTAATGTTAATTGATTATTTATATATGTTAAAATTTGGATTGGATCATTACTTTTTAAAAATTGGTAATATAGAGGATATCCCATTATTTTTTGTACCCAATAGTTAGCGCTTCTAGGACTTAATTCTTTGCTATTATTTAATGCTAGTTCTTTTCTTAAAGCTGCTTGAATAATGGAAAACCATGTTTTTTCTATTCTAAAAAAAGGATTGATTGAATTTCTTTGAATTATTGTATCCATCGAAATGTCCCATGCATCGTAATGAAGTGTTACTTCTAAATCATTTTCTAGTATTAGATAATCCTTTGATTCATATGATAGATCGCCTTCACATATTTCTTTTAACAGCATAATTATTGGATCTTTTTTATAAATAGGACCATATTTTGCTTCATACATTTTTAAAATGTTTTTTAATATTTGAGGATTTTCTTTCAGTTTATTTATGATGTCTTTAGAAAATTTTATATTATCTAGAATCGTACGAATTTCATTTAATTCTTTTTGAAAATTGGGATTGTGATTTACGATATTTTGCCAAATTTTGTCAATTTCATTATTGATTAAATGTTTTAGTATTTGTTCACTGTCACCCAAATTTCCTAAAAGAGTCATCATTGCTCTTACTCTTGCATATCCAACTTTACTTAGATAAGACGCTCTTGCTTCACTATAGAAATGGGGGATTTTATTGCCCAAGAGTTCTGCATGACTCAATTCGTGATTCAATATTTTTATATTGTCCTCAGTTTCTTTACATTCTATTAAACCGTATGGGCCTTTATGTTTGAAACATGTTTTGCAAAAATTGTTATCAATATTAATGGGAACGTTCGCGTATTCAAGTAAAGCGTTAAGCATTGTTCTAGTGTTATAGTATTTTCCAAATGTTTTAATTTTGATTTTTATTTCTTCTGCTAATGCCTTTTTTTCTCTTTCATTTAATGAGGGATTTTTTTGAACACATTGCAGTGCATAATAAAGAAAAGCCTCTTCTTTGGAAGAAAAATTATAAAATAAGGTAAGCTTTAATAACTTTTCACTTTTATCTTCAGACAATTGAAACTCAGAAATTATGTCGTGAGCGTTTTGGATTGCTTTTAAAATATCATGTTGATTTTGATCTTTAGTACTTTTATAAGCTGTATCTTCCCACTTTACAAAGTTCTTTATGTTATTTATGAATTGTCTTGGCTTTTTTTTGTCAACTATATAATGATCCGATATAGATAGAGTATTTTTTCCTTTATAAAGGCATATATTTTCTTTTATGCAAATCTCCTGCATCACATTATTCTCCCTTTTTAAGTTGTTATTATAAGATATTTTATAAAAAAGTCAAGTTTATGCTTGACTTAAATACATTTGTTATTCTCTTTGATTCTTTTGTTGCCAATAGATTTATTATTTAAACACGAAAAATCTGCTGTGGGATCTAACAGTGGTAAATTTGAAAAGCCATATTTAATCAATAATTCTTGAATATATGCAAAATCATCCATTGTTTTACTATATCCATCCATTTGAAGAAAATATTTTAATGGATATAATATCCCTATAACATAACTTAATGGAATGTAATCTGGATATTGATATTCGTGTCTTAGATAACTATAACGATGTTTCGTTTTGGGTAATTTTTTCTTAATTTTTTTCCATTCTTCATAAGGTAAATATTTGCATTCTAAGGGATTGAGTTTTGGCGAAATAATAAAGGCAACATTTTTTTCAATAAATGTTTGAAATTCTACTTTATCATCTTCTTTAGAATAATCAAGTAGTGATACGAAGTTTCCTTCGTTGCAATTGTCTATACAATTTTTATAGTAAAGATTATTTCTGTTAGCACAACTAATCTTTTGATCTCGTAAAATACTTTCAAATAGTTTATGACTTCGATCAAAGCGCACTCCATGATATAAATAATTATAAGGATTTATTTTATTTATATTTTCTTCAAGTCCGTAATGGATATCCAAAAATCTAAATTCTTGCTCTAATTCTAACTGTTTCAATTGATCTAAATTGTTGAGTTTTGCTAATGCAAGGTTATAAAAAGAATTCTGAAGCATATTAGCGAATTTTTCTTCAGCTCTTTTATATGCTTCTTCTTCAGTTATACTGGGATTGCTTTTTAATTCAGCTCTTTTTAGATAGTCTTTTACATAAATTGAGTATTTCATATTTTTCCTTCTTCTTGCGACTTTCTGCATGAAATTCGTTTATTTATATTACCATATTTTTTGAATTAAACAAAATTTTTATCTAAATAGAAGGTCTTTGTGTTATTCTAATATGTCTTGATAATGGATGAGTGTTTCTTTATTTTTTTCAGTATTTTTTAAAATCTCTGGGATGATATTTATTTTATTTTTTTCGACTAGAAGTATTATGGTAGAACCTCCAAAGAGGAACATTCCTTTTTCTTCTCCTTTTTTAAACCTCTCTTTTTCATGATTTTTGATCTTTCCGACCATTAAAGCTCCTACTTCAATTTGTGTGATAACACCAAAGTGTTTTGTTTCCATTTCGGTGACTACACGAGAATTTTCTGAATATACTGCGTATGCTTTTAAGGCAATTGGTCTAACAGTATGTAATACCCCTTTAATTTGTTTCGAGGATTTGATTGTGCCATCATCTATAAAATGATAGCGGTGATAATCATCGGGAGTTAAACGAAAAATAAGACAATATCCATTTTGGTATTTTTGAGCTAATGCCTTATCTTGTATTAAGGAGGAAATGGTATATTTGGAATGTTTTATGTTTAAAATTTGATTTTCATCAATAGGATATACTGTTAGTTTACCATCACAGGGTGCAGTGAAGGCAGTTTCTTTCTTTTCTTCTACATTTTTTAGTTTTCTAGTGAAGAAATCATTGAAGCATTGATATTCTTTTTCTTCAAACCGAGACATATTAATGTTGTTTTTGATAATGAATTTTTTGATGTAACGCTTGGATATTCTAGAGTTAAATAAATGTCCTAACAGTTTTGATACTGATTCTCTGATTAAAAGCCATAAAATTATTCTTCCTAAAATTGTATGATATAAAAATCGAAGGAGTAATCCTTCTCTTTCGCTTACTGGAATCGTAGGAAAATTAGTGCTCCCAGCAGTAGAATGCCGATTATTAGACATGTTATCAATCCTTTCATTTGTAAGTGTGGGAGTTTTATTTTAGAGATTTGGAATGCAGCAATGGTTAAAATTCCTATTAATATTATGATTGGTAACAGGGATTCACAGAAACTTCCGATGAAATATAATACTGGTAACAGTATAGCTGTTGCTGTTACTGGAAGTCCTGTATATGTTTTTCGGGGAGTACTTTCGTTTTTAGTACGCATTTCTTCTTCGACATTAAAATATGCAAGTCTGGAAATCGCTGTGATGAGATATAAAATACATAATGTGTTTACATGTCCTAGGGGTGCAGTTATTTCTAGTACGATCATTGTTGGAAGGACTCCAAAGCATATAACGTCAGATAAGGAGTCTAGTTGGACACCATATTTCTTTTCCATTTCGCTTCTGTTTTTCTTCGTTCTTGCGATGGTTCCATCAAACATATCAAAGAAACCACATAACATTAAACAAATTATTGAAGCAAATATGTTGCCAGTTAATGCAAAGCGAATTCCTACTACTCCTGATAATGTTCCAAATAATGTAAATAACACTGTATAGTTATAATAACCGATCATATACTACTCTTCTTTCTTAAGGTTTTAAAATGATAAATAACAAATAAAATACTACTAATTAATACTAATATGTAGAAACCTATTCCTCTTAATAATAACATAGATGAGCAAGCAAGTGAACTACCATATATTAAATTGTTGATTTGGAATGTCAATGACTCTCCTGCCATGACTCCTCCAGGAAAAGGAACACAATCGGTTGCTTGAGTTATTGCTACTTGAAGAAAGAAAATTGCAAGAAGATTGTAATCGCTTAATCCAAAACTTTTGTAGATGAAAATGCTAATTAGGAATAAGCTGATTCGTTGCAATAATATAAGTAGAAAGGATTTTCCTATTACTTCTGGATGACTTTTAGTGAATTCTGCGCAAGCGTGATAATCTTTCATCACATTTTCAATTTCAGCTTGTTTTTTTGCCTTTTGTTCTTTGGTTAATAAATGAAGGAAAGATAGTAAATTAATTCCAGCATTTAGAATTTTGGGTGGTAGGTTTTTGGAATAGATTAAACAGGAAAAGAAAAAGATAACAAAGATATTAATTAAAAGCCCTCCAAGCATTAGTGTGGTAAATAACCAGCCATTTTGAAATATTAGTTTCGGAAATAATAACATACCAATGATTCCAAGAATGACGATTGCAGATTTATATAAAATGGTATTTAATAGTATTACTACTGTGCTTTTGCGATAAGGGATAGAATCTTTGGACATATAGTAAGCTTCAACTGGTTGACCACCAGTGCTCGAGGGTGTTACAGCTGAGAAGTAAATTTCGATACAGTTGTAACATAAGCTTTGAAAAAAAGATATGTTTATTCCAAATGCTTGAAATAATTTTTTCATAAATTGTGAGCCGAATGCTAAATAAATTAATAACATAAAAAAAGCACATAAAATATACCCCTTATTACAACTAGCTATTGTATTTAAAAATTCCTGAAAGGAGTATTGTTTAAAGATGTAAAGAAAGGTGGCAAAGAATAGTATTACAAAAACACCTATTGATAAAAAGTATCGTCTTATTTTTTTCATATCATTCACCGCTTTATTATTTATTTTATCATATTCTAACTCTTATACAAGTAAATAGTTAAATCTTACAAAATTGTTAGATTTTCTTCAACACTTTCATCATTCTAAAAAAATAGCACATTAGAATTCTCTAAAGGCTATTATATTTTATTTTGCTATCATTTATTTTTTGTCGTGTTTTTCCTATTCTTATGCTACTTTCTTTTCTAGTGTTTTTGAAATAATGATTTTGACAATGGTTAATACAATTCCAATTGCAATGATGATATATCCATATGTTTTAAATGAATTGGTTGAAATTATATACATATTTTTTGAGGTTAAATTTTTTGATATAAAATCGGTAATAAATGGAACTAACAATCCGATGATTACACCACTAAATATACAAGAACCTCCTAGTTCTCCAAGCCATCTATAAAAGCTTTTTTGAAGGAGGGCAATGATTAATAATGAGATTATTATGATTCCAAGTAACATATAAATGAAGGCTTTACTGCGAATAAATGCATAGCTGTCTATTACTTTTTGTACTTCTGGTGACATTGATTCTTTAAAATTATAGATAGCATTATTAATCGTTTTATTAATATTTTCATTCTTTGCCATTGCTAATAATTCATTTTTTTGACTTTCTGTTAATGTTATTCCATCATTTTTTAGAACAGATTGGCTATCATTTATTAATTGTGTTACTTCTTTGGTTACATCAATGGCTGGAGTATTTTTGTTTATTAAGATGTCAAATGCTCTACTAAGGCATTGGTTTATTAAATTTTCAATACTTTCAGAAGCAAAGATGCCTTCTACCCCTTTTTCAATTTCTTCCGTGTTTATGGTTGTATTATCTTTTAAATATACTACCATTGATTCTTTTACTTGTTCTTCCATGATGTGATTCATGGTATCAATCACAGCTTCTTCTAAGTTTATTACTATTCCTAAAAAAATTAAACCTACCATAGTGATTAATGTGCATATTCCTATTAAAAATTTTTTCATGTTTTTTCAAACTCCTTTGTTTCATCATCATATCACAAAAATGATTATATTGTAATTAATCTTTTTTTCTTTATTCATATAAATAAATGTTTGATTTAGTTAATGCTTTTATATTTCTGTAAATAGTTCTTGTTGATGCTTCAAAATAGAAGCAAGTTCTTTTGCAGTTATGGTGTTATTAGTGAATAAAAAGTAGGTATGCCAAATAAGCAATTATTTTTCATTTAACATCTTCCTTTTTGATATTTATTTTACCATAAATAAAAAGCGAAGCAAAAATGCTTCACTTGGGCACATCATGATACTTCTTTTGGACTTTGGTCACTGTCTTCTAGAAGATAAATATTGTCAGGGCTTACTGCGTATTTTTTGGTATAAATAATCCAATCAGTAATGTCAGATTTTGTAAACCACGCTTCATACCCAGTATGTATATTTGGAACATCATATGGTTCTTGAGTAAGTTTGGCTTTGAATTTTTCACCTTTGATTTCTAATAGTTCAAACCAAATATGTTCAAATTTTCCTTCTTCTTTTAATGGTAAGCCAATTTTTAAAATGATTGTATTTTCTTTGTTTTGAAATGCTGATGCAACATATGAGAATCGTTCTTTGGCAAGTTCTTTCATTCGATCTGTTTCTTCGTCACTAAAGAAGAAGATTGGATTATCCCCCCATAAATCATCATAAACAGAGACTTTATGTAAAATTTTATTTTGTTCATCTTCTTTACTAGTATATAAAAAGATAATATTGCTCTTACTATTATGCCCTCCTACTCTGTCCTCGCTGCCACCCAGTTTTAATTTTTTATATTCTTGTATTCCTTGTGGCCAAGGGAGACTCGTTACTACGATTGGATAGCCATTAATTAAGCGCCCAATATAGGTTCCTTTTTCTTGGTCTTCAGTATTGATTTTATCAATCAAGAACATTGCATAAGTCATGATTAGGTTATAATGCTGTTTATAATGTTCTTGATCAGATTCTAATATTTCTAATTCTGTTAAACCACATCGACAAAGCCCATGTGTGTGTAGCCAAACTTTATTGTTTTTGCCGCTTATTGCTTGGACATTGAATAAATCTTTGGCACTTGGTAAAACTTTAGATGAAGCAGCCATATGTACCCATTTTTCAGGAAGCATTTTTTCAGCACTCTCATCCATAACTCCAATTAAATCTGGAATTAAGGTATGAGCTAATTTTAATTGTAAATGGTATGATTTTTTGGCATTATCATTAAATTTCATAAAAATCGTTAATGCTTTTTGAGCCGCTAATATGTTTTTTATTTCACTTTCTTTGAATAAGTAATTTTTGGATAAGTAGTATTCTGGCACTGAGATTCCTCCAGCATAGAATCCTACTTTGTATTCTTCATTTTCATACAAAACATTCAATGTTGCTACACCATTGATATTAATATTTAGATCTTTCACTTCAAATTCTTTGCTTGTTGTTATTTTTTCAGTTGCAATTTTTAAAATATCTTCTTCTTGATTTTTAGGAATAACCATCATATAAGATTCTGCTTCCCAATATGACAGTGGTTGTTCTATTAACTTCTTTTTCATGTAATTCCCTTCTTAATTTTAATTCATTAAAATTCTTCTATTTTTTGTTTACAATCATTATATTAAAAAGAAGTAACTATTTCAATTACTTCTTAACTTGAAAAGACTTAAAATTTTAATTTAATGGTTAAATTATCATTTTTATATTTTGCTTCTATCTTTCCATTGTTTAAATCTACAAGTTGTTTTGCTATTGATAATCCTATTCCATTCGCTTTTTTGACATTTTTAACAGTATAATACCTATCAAATATTTTTTCTAAAGTTGTTATATCTAAATAATCTGTTTGATTTGTAAATTCAATTGTACCATTGCTATACATTTTTATAATAAAATCATTTTTTCCATATTTAATAGCATTAGATATAATATTTTCAAATATTCTTTTTAACATATTTTCATTTAATGATTTAATTACTTTTTCTTGGCATATATTGATTTGAGGATTGATATTATATTCTTTAAATACACTATAAAAATTAGCTAGCGACTCTTCTAAAACATCATTAATACAAATATTTTCTTTTTTTATTTCATGATGTATTTCTATGCTTTTGGCAAAATCGAAAAGTTGTTCGGTAAGTTCTATTAAATCTTGTACTCTATTGTCAATGATTTTGAAATATTCTTTTTGGCTATTATTTAGATTATTATGTATTAAATCTAGATATACTTTTATTGCTGTAAGAGGCGTTCTTAAATCATGTGAGATGTTTGTGATGGATGATTTCAGTTCTTGATTGCCATGTTTAAATTCTAGTTCTAATTTTCGTAATTCTTTTAAACTATTATTTAGGATATTTGCTAGTTTTTTTAGCTCTTTATTATTTGTATTAACTGTAATTAAATTATTAGTATCTGACTCTAAAATATTTTTATAAGACTTACCAATGTTCTTGACTTCTTGTTTGAATATTATGCTTTTTATCCATAATATTGCTGAAAGTCCTAGCGCTATTAAAAATAAATAAAACCAGATACTCATAGCAATCACCTTCTTACTTTAATTCTTTTTTCTTAAATATAACTAATCCTGTGCCTGTAAATACTATAATAATACATACTGAATATAGTGATAATACTTTTAAATTTGAAAAAGTTCTTCCCACTATTTGGTACATTTGTCCTGTAGGATTTATATCTATCAATGTCTGTATTATTTTCTTTTTTTGTTCACTTGGGTATTTGGGGTTGGGGATTTCTACTACTTTAGTTTCTCCGTTCGTCATAGTTGCTTGTTGGATAGTTGGTGGTGCATTTAATATATTAAAACATGTAAGTGCAACCATCATTAGGCCAAAAGCAATCATTATACTAACTATTGCATTAATTGTTTTATTTGAAATAATCATTGCTAGGTATGTAAATATACTAGCATATGCTACGACTGTTATAAAACTACATCCTAATAATGATAACAATTTTGTAAATTCCATTGTTATTCCTCCAAATAGAGGTATTCCTATGGCTGCTGTTACTATAATAAATAATAAATTGGCGAGTATACTTGTGATAGTAATTATTATTAGATTTGATAAATAAATATTTGTTCTTTTATGACCTATACTTATCTTATTTCTTATTGCTCCTTCAGAATGTTCCGCTCCTAAAAATAAGCTTGTAAATATGGCAATTATGATGCCTATGATTGGTGAATAATTAAGAAGTAGTTGCTCTATTTCAATGTTGCTGTCATATGTTATCATTTGGTTATATTGAGAAAACAGTATAATCATGGCAAGTCCTATACTAAATGTACAAAGTAACCAAAATGTTTTATTTTTCTTTAATCTTGTAAAACCTGCATTTAGTAATTTAATCAATTTGCTCACCTCCAATCAAATTCATATAATAATTTTCTAATGATTCTTCCGTTTCTTGAATTTTTTCAGCTATTAAATTTTTTTGGGATAGATCATACACAAATTTTGATAAATTATATTTCCCATAGACATTTATCGTTTTATCATCTGCTACTTCATATACAATTTGATTTTCTTCAAAATATTTAACAAATGCTTTTTCATCCTTTACTTTTAAAGTAATTTTGTGTTCTAATTTTTTCAGAAGTTCTTCATTACTTATTTCTTTTATGATAGATCCGTTATCTAAAAAACCATAGTGGGTGGCAATTTTTGATAATTCATCTAAATAGTGACTTGATATTAATATAGTAATTTTTCTTTCTTTGTTTAGTTTTAGAATTAATTCTCTGATTTCGATAATTCCTTGCGGATCGAGTCCGTTAATTGGCTCATCTAAAATTAAGAAGTCTGGATTATTAGCAAGTGCAATGGCGATTCCTAGGCGTTGCTTCATTCCTAAAGAAAAGTTTTTGGCTTTTTTCTTTCCTGTATTTTCTAGTCCTACTAATTTTAGTAAATCATCTATGCCTTCAAGACTTGGCATTCCTACTAATTTGTATTGTTCTATTAAATTATCTTTAGCAGTCATCTCTCTATAAATAGATGGAGTTTCAATAATTGCTCCCAATCTTTTTCTAACAGTGGTTATGGCACTGCTATTATTTTTTATTCCATAAAGAGAATAGTCTCCATTTGTAGGTTCTTGTAAGCCACAAATGATTCTAATGAGTGTTGTTTTTCCAGCTCCATTTTTTCCAATGAGGCCATATATTGCCCCTTTTTCAATTTGAATGTTGGCGTGATTTAAGACCTTAAAGTCCTTATATTTTTTTTCAAGATTATTTATTTTTAATATTATTTCCATAATCTTTCTCCTTTCCAATATTCATATTAATAAAATAGTATTAAGAAATTGGTTAAGAAATTGTTAAGATTTTGTTAAGATTTATTCTTTTATTTTAAAACCGATGCCCCAAACTGATTCAATGTATTCTTCTTTGGTGTTTGCTTTAATCTTTTTTCGTAGGTTACTTATATGAACTCGTAAGGAATATTCACTACAATCTTCAGTGTCCATACTTATTAAGTCTAACAGTTTATTTTTTGTAATCACTTGTTTAGGATTTAAAAGTAATTGTTTTAATATTGCGAACTCTGTTTTTGTTAGACTTACTTTTTTATTACCAATAAAAAGCGTATGATTGTCTTTTAAGAGTTTTAACTCTTTATATTTCAAAATTTTTTCGGCATTGGCTCTTATATCTTTTCTTAACTGGACTTGAATTCTTGCCAACAATTCTTTGCAATCAAATGGTTTTGTTATATAGTCGTTTGCACCAGAGAGTAAGCAATTTACTTTATCGTCAATCGATATTTTGGCTGAAAGGACAATTATAGGAGTATCTTTCACTTGTTTGATTATCTCTTCCCCATTCATTGCAGGTAACATTAAATCAAGTAATATTAAATCATAAGTTTCTCTTTCTAAAAGCATTAATGCTTCTGTACCAGAATAAGCATTGTATGTTGTATAATTTTCTTTTTTTAGAATTTCTTCTATAACATTATGAATATTGATATCATCTTCAACAATTAAAATCTTTTTCAAGAAAATCGCCACCTTTCTTATATATTATAACAAAAAAAGCAAATCTTATAGTATTCTTGACTTGCTTTTTCAATTGCTTCTTTATTTTCCTTTTTTCTTATGATAATTTGATCGGAGAATCTTTATCGATCACTTCTACTTACTATTTATTTTAAGGTTCCTTCTTTATACTAACTCTATATCTATAAATCGAATCAATTTATTTTTCGATTTTAAATGTCTTTTTAATTTTTTTTCAATGATTAGATATTCTTTTATCGTTATGTTATCGTCTAAACCTATTTGTAAAAAGACACTATAATATGTTGACATTTTTATAACATTAACTTTTTCTAAATGTATTTCCTTAAACTCGTTTGTTTCATTTATTATTCCTTCTTTTATTTCATTATTTTCTTTATCATTCATTAGAATACCACTAATATTTGAATTTATCATTTTTATTGATGTATAAAAAACGTATATTGCCATACCCAAACTACCAATTTTATCAATATTAATAAAAGGTAATGCATCTTCAACTAGGGATAATATTAATACCATTAATACAACACATGTTGAAATAAAATCAGCCTTTGATTCTTTACAAGACTCAATCAATAACTCACTTTTGAGCTTTATGCTATATTGATATAGTAATTTTACTACTATTAACTTGATTACTATAATAATTAAAAGAAGGAGAAACAATATCATATTTGGTTTTAATTTGCTTTCGAAAAAGAAAAATTGATAAACTAGAAATATTCCGATTAAAAATAATAAACAAGCAGTTAAAAGATTGGCAAGATAGTATACTTGCCCATAACCAAAGGGATAATTTTTGTTTGCCCTTCTTTTTCCGATCTTATTTGCTATTAAACTCATAATATCAGTCAAAAAATCAATGAAAGATTGAATGGAGTCTGCAATTAGTGTGGAAAATGAAAAGATAATTCCTGTAATTGCTTTGGTTAAAAATACCAAAAAATTAAGGATCGTAGTAATTATAATTATTTTATTTTCTTTCATTTTTTTACTGAGATAATACTCAGCTCTACACCCTACTTTCTATTTTTTATTGAATGGTTCATTTTTTTATAAATTTCCATAATCACTAGTACAGATAATGCTATCAAAAATAAATAGATCAAATGTAACCATGGAACAGATGATGTTTGTAAGAATTTTGATAAAATTGGTACTTCCATCACAATAATTTGTAGCAAAATAGAACCTG
>CAJUGF010000009.1:42210-45192 GCA_910585915.1 uncultured Bacilli bacterium
AGTGACTGGAGTTCTGACGTGTGCTCTTCCGATCTGCAAAATAGAACCTGCTACTCCACATACGATTAATTTATTATTTTTAATGGGTATGCTAAATGCTGAGTTGTGTTCACTACGACAATTAAATACATGGATATTTTGAATAAATACCATTAAGGCCATAATATAGCCACGTGACATGAATACACTCACATTTAATTTATTTAGTAAAAGATACCAAGTTAAAAATACAATTCCTCCAATTACCAATCCTGACACGAGAATTTCTTGAAGTAATTCTTTATTAAATATCGATTCTTTTGGATCTCTTGGAGGCTCTGCTAATATGCCTTTTTCAGCACTCTCAAAGGATAAAGCTAAATCTTGGATACCATCGGTTACAACATTTATCCATAATAATTGAATGGCCAATAGTGGCATAGGTAAATTGAATAAGATTGATAAACAAAAGAACATTACTTCTGCCAAACCACAGGATATTAAAAATAGTATGATTTTACGAATATTAGCATAAGCGACACGTCCTTCTTTAATACCAGCTACAATTGATTTGAAATTATCATCAACAATTATCATATCAGAGGTTTCTCTTGCTATATCTGTCCCACTACCCATTGAGACTCCAATATTTGCTGCTTTTAATGCAGGTGCGTCATTGACTCCGTCTCCTGTTACCGCAACAAATTCTCCTTGTCTTTTCAAAGATTCCACTATTTTTAATTTTTGTATTGGTGTTACTCTAGCAAAGACTTGATGTTTTCGAATAAAAGAGTCAAAGATTTTCTCCCCTTTTTTTAATGTTTCATCGATTTCCACACCAGTTGTTACTTTACTATCATCTTCTATAAGCTTTAAATCTTTTGCAATTTTAAAGGCTGTTAAGGGATGATCTCCAGTAATCATTAAAACTTTGATGCCAGCCATATGACATTCTTTAATCGATGGAAGAGCTTCTTTTCTAATAGGATCGATGAAGCCGACCATCCCCATAAATGTTAAATTTTTTATATCATCACTAGAGTATTTCTCTTGTTTTTTCACCTTTCCGTTTGCAAGTGCGATAACACGATATCCATCTTTTGCTAAAGATTCATTTTGTTCTTCTAAAATGGTAGAATTTATATTATTTTCTGTTAAGTTTATATTACTACAAAAAGATTTTACCACTTCTAATGACCCTTTTACAGTACAATATGTTTCATTGTTTTTTTCGTAAAATACTGCTGAATATTTATTTTCTGATTCATATGGAATTGTTTCTAAATTTTTAATCTGATGTGTTTCTATACTAAGTTTCTTACCTAATACTTTAAATGCAATATCAATAGAATCTCCAACAAATTTATTTTTATCTATTTCTGCTTCATTATTAATGACCCCAAATAGTGCTATTTCCTTAGCATATTCAATATTACTTCCTATGACTTCTCCATCTAGGTTGTATCCACTTCCAAATATATTGTATTCAGCATTATTTGGTAAAAGTATTTTCTTTGCCGTTTGCTCATTCACTGTTAGAGTTCCTGTTTTATCCGATGCAATGACAGTACAACTACCTAATGATTCTGCTGATTTTAGTTTTCTTACAATTACATTCTTTTTTGCCATTTTATTTGATGCAATAGTAAGGGCCATGGTAAGTGCTAAAGGAAGCCCTTCTGGCATGGCAGAAACTGCAAGAGCAATTACTGATAAAAATATTTCATTATAAGGAACGTCTTTCATAACTAATAATATGGAAATAATTATTGCAACTATTAAAATTAATATACTAATTTGTTTTGATAATTTTTCTACTCTTATCGTAAGTGGTGATTTTTCTTCTCCAGCTTTGTTAATGCTATCAGCAATTTTTCCTATTTCCGTTTGAAGTCCAATACCTACTACAATTCCTTTGGCTCTGCCAGTTATGACGGTTGTTCCTGAAAAAACCATATTACTTTGTTCAGCAATAGGGATGGTTTTCTTGCT
Organism: uncultured Bacilli bacterium; assembly: GCA_910585915.1. Lineage (GTDB taxonomy): Bacteria > Bacillota_I > Bacilli_A > RF39 > UBA660 > MGBC162267. Next base: position 44,182 of record CAJUGF010000009.1, read on the forward strand.
TATTAATTCATTATTTTTATTTACTGGTACACTTTCTCCAGTTAATATTGACTCATCAATCATCAAATTATGAGATTCTATAATTCGCATATCAGCAACTATTTTATCCCCTGATTCTAATATGACATAATCTCCGATTGTCAAATCCTCGGCCTCAATAGACAATATCTTTCCTTCTCTAATTACTTTTGCTTTAGTAGCTACAAGTTTTGCTAGAGCCTCAGCGGTATTGTTAGCTTTCTTCTCTTGATACGTTCCCATTATGGCATCTATTAGTATGATGAAAAGTATTGTAACAGCATCTATAACTTCTCCAGCAATGAATGAAATAATGATAGCTACTAATAACAGTATGATCATTGGATCTTTAAATTCATTTAAAAAAGTTTTTAAAATACTATCTTGTTCTTTTTGGGGTAAGATATTTCTTCCGTATTTTTGACTTCTTTCTAGAACTTCTTTTTTACTTAATCCTTTACTAGATACTTGTAGTTCTTTTTCTATATCTTCAATGTTTTTGCTGTGGTACATGGTATTGTCTCCTATTCTAATATTGAATTTTTGTTTTATCTTATATTCATTATTATACCAAAATAAAAGAAATAAATTAAATTTTATTTTATCCTAATTGTTACTTTCTAAGTTTTATTAATATTAAAATTTATAAAATACCACGACAAAAATCACGAAAATAGGCATTTGTCATAGTGATAATGTAATAAAATGAATTTTTTAATTCGCTATCATTTTTATCATAAGCAGATTTAGATTTTTGTGAAAAGAATTGATCTTATAGCTACTATGTTTTCTTTATTTGCTATTATAAATCCTTTCATTGAATAATCTCTTAATCTTTTAGTAAGCTTACAGTGTAATTCTTACTTTTTTGATTTTAAAGACCATAGTATATCGCCCTTTCTTTTACCACATAAAAAAACAAGTTAACTAATAACCTGTTTTTTTAATTGAAATCTCAACCGCACCACTATGAATAATTAGATTCTACTTCAA
>CAJUGF010000010.1 GCA_910585915.1 uncultured Bacilli bacterium
AACATCTTTCCAAGATTTCAATATTTCATCTTCGATTTCGCAGATTGGTTTGTTTTCGAGTAGTTTAAATTCTTTCATAAAATTCCCTCCTAAAATAAAAAAAAGATGATACCTAAAGGACGGAATAACTCCGTGGTACCACCTTACTTATACTCTTTTTTGATAACGCAAATTTTTGCGATAAAGACTTACTATTTTTTCAGTCTTTCAGCTCCCAAGTGATCTTTCTAAACTAATTATGTCTATTTCCACCAACCATAGACTCTCTATTATAATATGATTTAGAACAGCTTGTTCTTTGCCTTTTAAAACCATTCTTATTATATGTTTTTCATGATTAAAAGTCAAATGTTATTCATAACTTTCTTTTTTATGCTTTCTTTTCTATGCAATCTTCTAAATATGAGATTAGTTCTTCCTTTGATATTGTTATTGTTTCTTGGCTTCCAAACTTACGATAGCTAATTAACTCTTCATCCATTTCTTTTTGTCCTAATATTAATGTAAGTGGGATTTTTCTTACCACACTTTCACGCATTTTATAACTCAGTTTTTCGTTTCGTAAATCAATATCTACACGATATCCCTTTGTTTGTAATAATGTATATATATTGCGAGCATACTCTTCATGATACTCTAAATTTACTGGAATCACATTTATTTGAACTGGAGCAAGCCATAATGGAAATGCACCTTTTGTTTCTTCAATTAAATAAGCCATAAATCTGTCAAATGTACCTAAGATTGCGCGATGAATAACTACTGGTCTTTTCTTTTCTCCAGTTTCATCAATATAAGATAAATCAAATCGTTCTGGAAGCAAGAAATCTAATTGACAGGTAGAAAGGGTAATATCATGTCCAATGGCTGTTTTTATTTGAACGTCAAGTTTCGGTCCATAAAAGGCTGCTTCTCCAATCGCTTCATAGAATGGTAAATCTAGTTCAGTTAAAACTGTACGAAGTTCATTCTCTGCTTTATTCCACATTTCATCATCTGGATAATATTTTTCTGTATCTTCAGGATCGCGAAGTGATAAACGAAATTTGTATTCTGTAATATGAAAATCTTTATAAACATCCAAAATAAGTGCCACTACACGTGAAAATTCTTCTTTTATTTGATCTGGTCTTACAAACAAATGGGCATCATTTTGACACATCGCACGAACACGCTCTAGTCCACATACAGCTCCACTTGCTTCATAGCGGAAATCTGGTGCCAGTTCTCCAATACGAATTGGTAAATCACGATAACTATGAATTTTATTTTTAAAAACTAACATATGATGTGGACAATTCATTGGTCTTAAAACCATACTTTCTTTATCCATCTCCATGACAGGAAACATATCTTCTTTATAATGATCCCAATGTCCGCTAATCTTATAGAGTTCTGTAGATGCTAAACATGGAGTATATACATGATTATAGCCAAGATTACATTCTTTTCTGCGAATATAATTTTCAAGTTCTGTACGAATTACAGCACCATTTGGAAGAAGCATTGGAAGCCCAGGCCCTACAAGCTCATGTGTCATAAACAGTTCTAATTCTTTGCCAAGTTTTCTATGGTCTCTTTCCTTAGCATCTTCTAAATCCTTTAAATGTTGTTCTAATTCTTCTTCCGTTTTAAAACACACGCCATAAATTCTTTGTAAAACTTTATTATTTGCATCTCCCTTATAATAAGCACCACTAAATTTTAGCAACTTAAAATGCTTTAATTCTTTTACAGACTCTACATGTGGTCCACGACAAAGATCCGTAAAATCTCCTTGTGTATAGCAAGAAATAATTTCATCATCACTCATATTTTCAATTAAATCAATTTTATATGGATCCTCTTTAAATTGTTCTAAAGCTTCGCTTTTTGATAATTCATGACGAACAATACGTTTACCATCTTTACTAATCTTTTTCATTTCTTTCGCAATTTTTTCTAAATCTTCTACAGTAATGGTTGTATCTCCTAAATCAATGTCATAATAGAATCCCTCTTCAATTACAGGCCCTACCCAAAACTTTGCATTGGGATATAAATGCTTTACAGCTTGTGCTAGTAAATGAGCACAACTATGATTTAAAATACTTAAATCTTCATGTTCTTTAATATTAATCATTGTTTTATTCCTCTTTCTAATTTATGTATATTTTCTATTTTTGATGTAATTTCTCAGTCCTCTATCTTTTTAAAATAAAGCATAATTTTCTTATTGACAAAGAAAAAGATGATACCATAAGGAGTCAAAACGACGGTACCATCCTAATATACTTAATTCAAGATAACGGGTATTTCCCGAGATTTATTAATCCTCTTAGAAAGTAGTAATTATAATCTCTTTTGTAAGTTTTCACCAGCCACTTACTCTCTTTGAAAAAAATAGAATTATAATCATGTCTTTCCTCATCGATTTACAGGATTATTTTACCATCTTTATCAATAAATTGCAATTATATTTGTTTTTGCTTATTTAATGTTCGCACTTCTCTTTCAAGCGGATGATGATTTTCAAACACATATCGTTTCATTATAATTTCTGAATCTAAAAACCTTAAAACCAAAAAACCAGGTAATTGGGAACTATGGTTACAACCATTTGGATACCTTTCACTACAAGTAGGAACTTTTATACTTTGGTTATAAGAATTCAAATCAAAGGAGTGTGAATGCCCATTTAAGGTTAACACATGTTTTTCATATATTGGTGGCAGTAATATGTTTTTATAAAAATGAAGAGGATGTTTTAAAAGTAGTAATTGATCTGTATTACTAAGATAAGATCTTCCAAAGCCAAGGAGATGAAAGTCTCGTCTTCGTTTCATAATTTCTCTTTCTAAATCTAAGCCAAGTTTCAAATAAGATTCTTCATGATTTCCAAATAAAACATAATTTTGAAAACCATGAGGATAGCGCTTTTTTAATTCCTCTAATTGTTTTAAATAATAAAAACTAGGATGATTTCGTTTTCCGTTTATAATATCATTATATCCATCTAGTAAATCCCCTAAGTGTAATACATGAGTAATTTGATATTTTGAAAAAGTATCATAAGCCCTCTTAATGTATTCAAAATTTGCATGTCGATTTCCAATATGTGTATCTGATAAAACTCCAAGATACTCACATGATAAATCATGAGAAGATAAATTTTTTTTGATAATTTTTTGGATCGTTCGACGTGATTCTTTTGATATATCATTATTTTTACTCATAGCATGTAATAGTCCTAAAAGTTCATTTCGAGAATAGTTTGAAGTTTTTAACACATTGGCGAATCCTTCATTTTGCACTCTTTTGGCTATTTTTATATTTTCTTTCAAACCTTCTCCCTCCAATTACCCATATTGTAACACTAATTTTGTTTATAACACAAAATATTATTGACTTTCTTATTCGGATCACTTTAAAATATTTTTTGAAAAATGAGGTTGTGGCATGCGAAATTTAGTAAACGTAACAAAAGATATTTATAATGAAGCGGGAGTTTATCAAATTTCATTTTATTTTGATGAACGAACTAAGGAAATTATTTACCCAGAAATTTTTACAAAAAAGGAAAAAGAAAATAATGCTGTTCAAATGGTTGTATTAGAAAAATTGGAAAGGCATCTTCAAACATTTCAAAAAGGAAAAACAGAAGAAATGATCCAGGAAAATATTAAATTTGCTTATTTTCTAGTCAATTTAAATCAGGAGCTTTCTTTAAGTCAATTTACAAGAAACTTACAAAATAAAATCATGCAATTTTTTACGAAACTTTTAGATTTACTATTATATTTTCATTATGATGAAGAATTTCATCAATTGGCTTTTATTTTATTTGAAGAAAAATTAGAAAGCTCTCTCACTTATAATCCTAAATATATATACGAGGAAATTGAACAAGATAAACTTGGACTTGTAAGAAGCTCTTTTTACTATCAATTAAATATAAAAAGAGTTCAAGAATTAAAAAGAATGAGAAATCTTTAAATCTCATTCTTTTTTTGAATTATAAATGTATCATTTGAGATATCAATGACAAATGTATCATTAAACTCTGTTGTTTCTTTTAAAAGCTCTTGAGCTAGTAGTGTTTCAATATTTTTAGTTACATAACGTTTAATTGGACGAGCTCCATAAACTTCATCATAAGATTCTTCAATAATTTTCTTTTGAGCTATATCAGTAAGTATGATATGAATATTGCTTGGAGCTAATCTTTTTTGAATATCTAGCATTATTTTATCAAGAATTTGTCCTACAATTTCTTTTTGTAAAGATCGGAATATGATGATTTCATCTATACGATTAATGAATTCAGGACGAAAATGACTTCGTAGTTCTTCCATGACTAAATTATTCGTTTTTTCATTATGTTCTAAAATATATTCGCTTCCCAAGTTACTAGTCATAATAATAATAGTATTTTTAAAATCAACGGTTCTTCCTTGACTATCTGTAATCCGTCCATCATCTAAAATTTGAAGGAGAATATTAAATACATCTGGGTGAGCTTTTTCAATTTCATCAAATAATACAATACTATAAGGATTTCTTCTGACTGCCTCTGTAAGTTGTCCTCCTTCATCATATCCCACATATCCTGGAGGAGCTCCTACTAAACGTGAAACGTTAAATGATTCCATATATTCAGAGCAATCAATTCGAACCATATGACGCTCATCATCAAAAAGTTCATAAGCAAGGCTTTTAGCAACTTCTGTTTTTCCTACACCAGTAGGACCCAAGAAAATGAAAGAACCTATTGGACGATTTGGATCTTTAATACCACTTCGAGCTCTAATAATAGCATCACTAACCAATTGAAGTGCTTCGTCTTGACCCATTACTCTTTTTTTCAAATTATCATATAGAGAAAGTAATTTTTCACGTTCTCCACTGACCAATTTTTGAATGGGAATATTTGTCCAACGAGAAATGATATTTGCAATACCTTCTTCATCTACGACATCACTTAAAATTTGTGATTTGGTTTGCTCTTTTAAAGTTTCCAATTCTTGTTCTAAAACTGGAATCTCTCCATGACGAAGCTTAGCAGCACTTTCCAAGTCATAATTATTCTCAGCCACTTCTAAATCAAAGCGGGCTTTTTCTAGTTCTTCTTTCTTTTTCTGAATTTTATCAGTTAAGGATTTTTCTTCTTCCCATTTTTCTCGCATTTCACGTTCTTTTGCTTTCAAATCTGTTTTTTCTTTTAATATTTCAGCCATTCGAGTTTTACTAATTTCGTCACTCTCTTTTTTTAAAGCTTGTTCTTCAATTTCTAAACGCATTATCTGTCTTGTTAATTCATCTAATGGTGCTGGTACAGAATCCATTTGCATTTTGATAGTAGCACACGCCTCATCAACTAAATCAATGGCTTTGTCTGGTAAGTAGCGATCGGTAATATATCGATCACTAAGGGTGGCAGCGCTTACTAAAGCATTATCTTTAATTGTAACACCATGATAAACTTCAAAACGTTCTTTAAGTCCTCTTAGAATTGTAATGGTATCCATAACATTTGGCTCCGTTACTAATACTTTTTGAAATCTACGTTCTAGAGCTCCATCCTTTTCAATATATTTTCGATACTCGTTTAATGTGGTAGCACCTACAAGACGGATCTCTCCACGTGCAAGCATTGGTTTTAACATATTTGATACATCCATAGCACCTTCTGCGCCACTACCTACAATCATATGAATTTCATCAATAAACATAATGATTTCGCCATCACTATCTTTAATTTCTTTTAAAACAGCTTTCAAACGTTCTTCAAATTCTCCACGATATTTTGCCCCAGCAACTAAAGCTCCTAAATCTAATTCCCAAATACGTTTGTTTTTTAAACTTGCTGGAACATCTCCTTTGATAATACGACCCGCTAGTCCCTCTACTATAGCTGTTTTTCCTACTCCTGGTTCTCCAATTAATACAGGATTATTTTTCGTTTTTCGAGATAAGATTCGAATAATGTTACGTACTTCTTCATCTCTTCCAATAACGGGATCCACTTTGTTATCTGCTACATTTTTGGTGATATCTCGGCCATACTTTTCTAAAACATTTTTTAATGATTCATCTTCTTTAAAATTCATAAAATATCCCTCCTTTTTTACTATACCCAATTCTACCACTACTATTAGCACTTGTCAACATAGAGTGCTAATGATGACACAAAAAAAGATTAATCTCTTACAATTTTTTTAGAAACACGTAACCAAGAGTTTAATTTTTTATGATATTCCAAGGCTGCAGAATAGACAATGAATAATCCAAGAATTAAAAATAATAAGAATATGGCATATGAAAAATTAAAGCTTTTTTTTAGAATTATTTGTAATGTTATAAATACGCTAGAAATGCTTGATAAACTAATACCCATGACATTATTTGTAACCCATATTCTATGTGCGCGTTTTCCCTGTTCTAACTTCAAAAATTCTGTTTCTAACTTCAAGACATCTTTCATTGTCAGTTCATAAAAACTTTTCACTATATTCCAAGCTCCTTTTTAAGTTTTGCTGTAACTTTTCTTTTTGTTTTTGATAGTATTCTTTTTCTTCATTTTTATTATCTTTTAAAAAGTATGAGTAATCATAAGGCGTATCATAGGGATGAATAAGATTTGGATTTTCTTGTTTCACATAATATCCATTTTGTAAAATATGCCGTTTTCCATCATACCCATCATAAATACCAATCATTTTTAAGAGGAAAACAATGATTTTAATTCGTTCATCTTCATGTAGTACAAGATAATCTTTTCCCTCTTGAAAACGATAATACCCATCACTCACAAAAGCTGGACATATTCGTTGCTCGGTGAACTGATATTGGAAATGTTCTAATTTATTTGATATTGCAAGTCGAGGAATTTGATGAGTAGAATATTTTCCCCCGATTACTCTTCTATAAATGTGCTTTAATAATTCTATATCCTTAGGAAATGACGGATCTTTTAATAAGAAAAATAATTCTCTTTCCTGAAGATGCTGAGCAAGCCACAAAATCGTCCTATCTTCAAATATTGTTAATTCCTTTTTTTCTTTAATATACTGATCAATTCTTTCGAAATTTATCACTTGACTTAGTTCCATTATACCCACCCTAAATTTATTATTTTCGTCGATTTTCACTCGTTAATTCTAAAGCTTCTGATGTTTGCTTAATACGTTCAATAATTCTTCTAGATTTCACTACATCTATCGTTTTACCAATTGTCGCTAGATGACTTTCTAATTCTTTTAAATTCATATTTGAAGTAAAAAATGTTGGTAAATGATGATCCATGCGATATTGTAAAATCGTTCCTAGTACTTCATCTCTTCCCCATTCAGTAACTTTTTCAGCTCCAATATCATCAAGCAATAGTAAATCAACACTTTGATATTGTCTCATTTTGCTTTCGTATTCTTCCCAATCATCTTTTAATGTACGCAAGGCTTCAGGAAAATATACAGTCAATGTGCTTACATGATAGTTAATTTCTAATTCATGAAATAAAGCACTTACTAAAAAAGTTTTTCCTGATCCAAAACTCCCTGAAAGATAAAGTCCTTTCATGTCTTTGCTATAATCATAATCTTCTAAAAATTTTAAAATCCATTTAATGACGGGTATGCGTTTTTTATCGCTTGTGCCATCAATATCACGAATTCTAGCATTTACATTTGTATTAGCCAAATTTTCTTTTTCTTTTTTCATTTTCAAAAATGCTTTTTGATGCTTACAAGGAGCATATGAAAAATAAATATTTTCTTCTTTTTTTTCTGGGAAAAAAACATGCCCACGATATGAATTTTGGCATTCTTGTAAACCTTTACAATTATTGCAGTGAGAGATTTCATTCAAAGTATCTTGTAACTTTGAAGTTATTTTCATAGCATCCTCCTCTTTTAATTGAAGTCGATTTACTAATTTGACAAATGAGGAATCTTTTTTGGCTTCCACATAATTTTCATACAATTTTTGTTTTGAACTAGAGAAATTCATTTCTTGAATTTTCGGCATCATAACACTCCTCACTATTGATACTTCTTCAAAATACTTTCCATCTCTGCTTTTTCTGTATCACTCATTTCTTCTTTTGATAATGTTTCATTAAACCAAACAGGTTCTTCTGTTTTTACTTTTTTTGAATTCTTTACTTCTTTATTATATTTTTTATTTTCTTTTTCGGCCATTTTCATTGCATCACTTGCTGTTTCAATCCCTACACGCTTCCAATGCCCTGCTACTGTTTCAACAAAAGAAGATGATAATTTATGGTTATTCTTCTTTAATGTATAATCAATTAAAACATTAACAACAGCTGGTTTTAAGTTTAAATCAATTAGCAGACTTTCTAGCAATTTTAAATCTCTATTGGTTGGATTTACTCCATTATATTTACTTTTTAAAAAATCATATGGGCTTGTATTTTCAAAAACCTCAATAATTCTTCCTCGTTTCGTTTGATCTCCTTCTGGACTTTTTAAATAGTCTGGTTGAGTTCGATAAACTAGAGTTGGTAATTTGCCATGATTATTATATTGATAGTACTTCCTTGTTTGCTTTCTTAAATTTTCTTTATCAATGCAACCTTTTTCATTAATGGATAATCTTAAAATCTCACAAATTTTTAAAGTATCAAGTTGATAAATAAATGCTAGATTATTAATTAGTTCACGCATACGTTTACCAAAGGTTCGTTCTGATACCAATCCTTTTGGAAGACTAGATAAAATCATATCAAAATCTACTTGATCTTGCATGTTTAATGGTAGTACTTCTCTTCCTACAGCATCAAAACTTCCTAGCTCACTACTTGTTTTAAATGTAATATCAAAACTTTTACTAATATCTTCATATTCTTTGGTATCAATTTTAAATGTTTGATATTCTTTTTTTAATAAATCATATTCATATTTTCCAATGTTATTATATAAAATCACATTAAAAATAGGATGGTTAAAGAATTCTTTAGCACTTAAGGGAGAATACAGTTCATAAATATAGTGATTGATATCTCCAGCTTTAAAATAAGTTTTTAAAAGGCCTACTGCCTCTAGAGTTTCTCTTGCTAGTTTAATCGTTTCTAGATTAGCCTTTAAAAGGGTCATTAGATGATGATGAGTATAGTCAACGCTTACAAATTCTAAACGATCTAAATCTCTCCACAGTGTAAGGTAAAGACTAATAGCAACGCTACCTATAATGGGTTCATAAAGACTAACAACGTTTTTGCGATCAACTTCTGTTAATATAGTCTTATTCACTACTAAATATTGATCTGCTGGTAAAAGTGTTATTAGTCGCATGCCGTTCACCCTCTTAAGAGTATATTATAAAGTTTCTTTTTATAATGTACAAGATATGAAAAAGAAAAAAACTTATTTTTGTAAGTTTTTAACAAGACTCATCACAAGAAGAATCTAAAAGTTTTAAAAACATTTTTTGATAAATGCCAAACAATTCTTCTTGCTCTTTAGCACTTAATGGTGTGTATCCGTTTTCTTGACTTTTTACAGTGTCTACATGAATATCTAAAATGTTTCCATTCTTTATTGCAATTACTGTTGGGGCATATAATCTTTTTTCTTTTGTATCTATTTGTTTTCCATTTTTACTTATTAGATAATATGGATCTAATACTTTGTCTAATTTTTTTAATATTTCTTTATATCCATTTGTTCCTTCAGCACTAACTACTACTTGATCATTATCATCAAGAGTTAAACTATCACGAATATTTTTAATATCAACATAATTGATTTCTCCTAAAGATGTACTTTCTGCAGCCTTCATTAACATAGGAATTGCTGTTCGACACCATGGACAACTTGAAAATCCAAAATAGATTATACCTGTACCATTTTCTAAGAATTTAACAATTTCATCATCGGTTTTATATACAAAAGGATTATCTTCCTTTATTTCTACTATTGGATAATTCATTTTATTCGTTTCATTCATTGTTCCATTTAGTGCTTCATATTCTTCTTTAAAACGTATCGCGTCACTTTTCAATACAGGATTTTCGTCCTTTTTTTGAACGGCCATTAATCCTAGCATTGTAGCAAGAGTCATTAATCCAGCTACCATAAATATCAATAACTTTTTATCTTGATCCATATCTTTTATCCACTCCATTTAACAAAATTTTACTAGTAATCTGAAAATTTTGCAATATATATCAAAAAATTTAATCAGAATTTTCTGACCATTGAATGGAATATTTACTAGGCCCTTTTATGATGTTACCATCTTTATCAAAACGTGAACTATGACAAGGACAGTCCCAAGTTTCTTCTATTTCATTAAAGATAAGACCACATTTCATATGTGGGCACACTGGATGGACTAAGTGCTTTTCGCCATTTTTATCTTTATAGCAAGCTATTAGTCTTCCTTTTTTATAAGAGAAAGTTAAATGATTTGAATACCACGATTTATGATACCATTTACTTCTTAAAAAGGAATATGCGTTAGATAGAAGATAAGGAAAAGAAAATAAGAATCTCTTTATAAAAGTTCGATGTGGGGAAAATAAATCATCATAAGGAGAATGTTTGCCATTGATACTTTGGTAAAACATTTGGGCACTTATTACACTTTGTATCATTCCCCATGCTTGATATCCAGTAGCGAGATATAGGTTTTCTTTGATAGGTCCGATTATAGGCATATGATCAAAAGTACAAATATCAACATTACTCCACAGAATATTTTTTAATTTGCTCGTAGTTATTTTTTGAAATTGTTCAGAATCATTTTGTTTGACACTTGTTTTATGACTGCCACCTAGGGCTAATTGATAAATGTGTTGATTATCTTCATAAAACCTGGTCGATAAACTTGGATTTTCGATGGTTATATAAGTATACTTCTTGTTTTCTTTTACTTCGTAGGCATTCAAATATGATTTTTCAATCGATGTTTTTGTTGGTAAAAAATATGGTAAGTAAAAAAATGGATAGTGACATGCAATCATCACTCTTTTAGCTTCTATATAATAACCTTGATCTGTAACGCATTGATAGCCATTCTTTGTTTTTCTTATATTCATAATTCTTGTATGTTCATAAATAGGATGTTTTATAACATTTAGAAGGCCTTTTAAATATTTTAAAGGATGAAAAACAAAGGTGTCTTTCACTCCAATTCCATACAGAAATTCTTTATCTAATAAAGATAAATCATTTTCTAAAGGAATTTTTATATCCTCTAAAAAACGCTCTATTTGTTTTATATCTTGCACTTTTTCTGATTTTTGAGTAACTAAATATGATGTCACTTCTTCCAAATTACATTCAATTTGTTCCATTTTTATAATTTTTTTTAGTAGTTTTATTCCTTCTATTTGTGATGCTAAATAAATTTTTGCCTTTGTATATTGTTTTGTTAAGATTAAATGTCCTAAAGTACTCTCTTGCAAATAATTTATTTTACCAGTTGTATTTAAACTCACACCTTGTCCAATCTTATTTGCTTCTACTAACATTACATTTTTCTGATCTTTCAAAAAGTACAAAGAATTTATTCCTGTCATACCTCCACCAACAATTAATATATCAACTACTTTATTTTCTTTTAAAGGATCATACGACTTCATCATTATATCTTTTTCCCATAAGCTCATTTTGTTCACCCAGTATTATTATGAAAAAAAATTGCATTATCATACTTGCACGATTATATTTTATTTGATATAATCGGAGTGTTCATGGCGAGATAGCTCAGTTGGCTAGAGCGATCGGTTCATACCCGATAGGTCGGGGGTTCGACCCCCTCTCTCGCTACCAATATGAATTATGAAGCAATCCTGATATTATAGGATTGCTTTTTCTATTTTTTAAGTGATTTTCAAAATTGAAGAGATGTCTAGTTTTTGAAAAGAATGGAGACATATCTTGTATTCTTTATTTTTTATCTATAAAATAGAAAGTGAGGATATTAATGAAAAGAAAAATTTCTATTTATTTATCTTTTGTTGCTGGAATTTGTTTTCTTGTATCTTTTTTATTACATATGGATTTTATTCATTTTATTTTGGGGTGGATTTGGATTTGTATTGGAATATTAAATTATATTAATTTAGAAGATGATAAATAAATCTTAAAAACTAAAATAAGTTGGGAGAAATTTATGAAAAAGAATTTTGGATTATGGGTTGGAATTATTATTGGGGTTTTATTATTAATTGGAGTGCTATTTTTCTTTTTAAAATCAGAAACGCAAGAATCAGATGCACTAAAATTTAAAAGAGAGTATGAAATGTTAAATGATACCATTCGGGAAAGTGATGGAGCAAAATACAATAATGTTGTTATTGCAGAGAATAATCCAATTCAATATATTAGTGCAACAGAGGCGGTTCAAAAGCTAAAAAGCGAGTCTGGGATTTTTTATTTTGGAGCTAATTGGTGTCCATGGTGTAGAAATGCTATTGAAGTATTGTTTGAAGCCGCAAAAGAAGAAAATTTGGATACCATTTATTATGTTGATATGGATACGGTTCGTAATATTTGGGAAATCAAAGAAAAACAACTAGTAAAAACAAAAGTTGAGGGTGATGGTTATTATGATCTTTTAAATGCTTTGGATTCTGTTTTAAAAGGAAATTATATTTTGACTGATGCAGATGGAACAAAATATGATACAAATGAAAAAAGAATTGGAATGCCACTCATTATATCCGTGAGAGATGGGGATATTCTTGAGAGTCATACTGGCACTGTTAAATTAAATGAAAACCAAACCAAGTATTCTAAGTTAGAAAAAAATCAAATTGTTGAACTAAAAAATGTCTACCAATCTATGATTCAAAAAACCAAATAAAAATACCTCAATGGGTATTTTTTTAAATCCAACGAGAGATATAAATATTTCTTGTTGAATCTTCTTCATATTTTTCAAAAATACGAATGATTCCTTCTACTATTGCTTTTAAGATGTTATTACAAGTCTTACGAACCTTTACACGAAAAATCTCAACTTGCATCTCTTTACGAAAGGCATAATCGTCGATGTATTTGCCAAGCACTCGATCAATTTCTTTGATTAATAAAAGATCTTCATCATTTTCTATATTTGAAGAAAAAATAAACTTTTCATATATATGAATTAATCGTTCAGTTACTGTATCATCTTCATAATAATCAAGGTTGATGATACGTTCAAAATTGGGACAATATTTTAAAATCTTCTTGTTTGTGTTCAAGTACTTCACCCTATTCTATTGTTAATAAAATAATACACTGAAAACTCATTTTTGTCAAAGAAAAATTGTGCTATAATGAATAAGATAAGGATGGTAAAAATGGCGAAAAAAAAGAAATTAAAAATTAAAAAACAAGTGATTTATTTTATTTTAATAGTGTTTGCTTTAATAGTTGGAACTATTTTGGGAATACATTATTGGAACGATTATCAATATAAACAAACAAATGAATATAAATTACTTAGCAAAGGATATACCAAAGAAGAAACAGAACTATTATTCCAAAAATTGACTGAAGAAAAAATTCAAGAGCTTTTGGAACAGGAAAAAAATGAAACACTTCTTGCTATTTTAAATGAAAAATATTATCTTTCAAAAAATTTAGATGCTTATTTGGAATATCAGAAAAGGAATACTAATACTAGTACTTATGATATTGTTGCATTAATTAATACTGGTGCTCATCAAGATTGGTATGAGAATATTGTAGATGCAGACACCTCTTTAGGCAATCTTTTGTTGGTTAATAAGTTTCATCAGTTAGCAAATGATTATTCTCCAGAAAATCTGATTAAAGTAAGTAAGCAACATAGTTATGGTGAGCAACAAATTACCAAGGAAGCTTATGAGGGGTTTCAAAATATGTTTAATAAAGCAAAGGAAGAAAATGTTACTTTCTTTATTAATTCTAGTTATCGTAATTATAAAGATCAAGAGGATACCTATAATTCTCTCAAAAAAGCTTATGGAAGTTCTAAAGCGGATAGTCAAGCTGCTAGACCTGGACATTCAGAACATGAGACTGCTCTTGCTTTTGATATCTTTACGCCAGGGAATACTTCCACTGGAAACTTTAAAGATAGTAAGGCTTATGAATGGTTAAAAGAAAATGCTCAAGATTATGGTTTTATTGAAAGATATCCTGAAGGAAAAGAATATTTAACTGGTTATAATTATGAAGCATGGCATTGGAGATATGTTGGTATAGAAGTTGCCAAACAAATTAAAGAGGAAGAAATCACATTTGATGAATACTACGCATTTTATATTGAACAGTAAAGAAAAAATGTTATAAACAAAAACGACTTTTTGACAAAAGTCGTTTTTTGCTATTTTAATTCAAAATTTTATTTTTGAATCATTTCAATTAATTTTTTCACACTGTAATTTGGTTCTTTCTTGTCTATTGTTGCAATTACAATAGTTCTTTTTGGAATACTTGGAATTGTTTTTATTTCATATAATGATTTATTTTCTAATTCGTTACTTATAAATTCTTTTGTTGCATATCCAATACCAAATCCAGCCTTTATTAAATCTATGATTAAATTATAACTTACAACCTCTAATTTCGGTTTAATATTAATATTGTTATTTTTTAAATATTTATTTAAATATGTTCTGCTATTTGATGATGAATTAGGAAAAATTAATGGGAATAATTTTAAGTTATTAAGATTTGTTTTACCTTTTGTTAAATCATAGTATTTCTGGTTTCCAACAAATATATCTTGTACTTCTGTAATTGGTATTATTTTTAAATCTTTATTCTCTGCTGAGGGTGAAAATAACATTAAAATATCTAAATTGCCATTTCTTAATTCTTTGATTAAATTATTTGAAGTATTATTGTTTATTTGGATATCTATATTTGGATATTTCGTATGAAATTTTTCTAAGTAAGGCATTAAAATGTATCTACATATTGTTGTTGATACTCCTATTCTAATTGTTCCACTATCTAAATTTTTAAGGTTAGATATTGCATTTTCTCCATTATTAATATTTTCTATTCCACTTTTAATGTATTTATATAACACTTTGCCTTCATCTGTTAATATCATTCCATGTTTTGTCCTTGTAAATAAACTTACACCTAACTGCTCTTCTAATTTTTTTATTTGAAAGGTTATTGCTGGTTGAGAAATAAATAAAATATTTGCTGATGCAGATATACTTCCTTCTTTTGCAACAATATAAAATATACGATATAGATCTAAACTAATGAACATGATATCAATCCCTTTTATATTTGATATAAAAAATATATATTATGTTTATATCATGGTTTTCTGTATAATTCAAGTAAGGAGCTGATTCTATGATAGAAAGAAAAATGAATGATCTTGAAATTTTTGAAAAAAAGAGAAAGAACATTTTAGAATTGGAAAGAAAAATTCAAAATTTACAAGAAGTCAAAGAAATAAAAAAATTACAACAAGAAGAAAGATATCTTAAAAGTAGAATAAAGAATTATGCTATATATGACTCAGTACAAATTGGAACTGTTATAGCCAAACTTATGACATCATTTGAAGGGATAGAATATTGTTGTTCCAAAATACTTCTAGATTATGATTATTGTATTGAACCTAAATTAAATAATAGAAATGATATGTATATTTATCCTTGCTATCAAATTAATAATATAAGAAAAGAAAAATATTCTTTTACTTGTGAACACAAAGATCGATGTTGTCTACTCCCCTCTTGTTTTAAGTCAAATTCTTCAAGGCAAACTCGTTTACAAAACACGGAAATACAATATATTCAATTATTTATAGATTATGTGTTTGAAAGAAGATCAAGTAGATTTCTTGAAGAAATTTGTGAAATAGATTTAGAAGAAATTTTACAAGAGTTTTTAGAAGTATCTAAAGAATTACAGCAGCAAAGAAAAGAAGAAATCAAATCTTTATTAGAAGAAAGACTCGCACAAAGAAAACATGATACATTTGAGAAATCTTGCTTGATAGATAGAAAATTAATTTTTAATTCACTAGCATATATTATTAATCACTATGAGCTGCATATGAATGCAACGCAAGAAACTGAAAAGAAATGGACAAGAGGTAATCAGTGGAGTGAATTAAATGTTTATCATAAATTAACTGTACAATTAAATAATAAACAAGCATTTTTTATAACAAAGGTTGATTCAAGGGGTTGTTATCCTGATGAAGAATACTGTGGATTGTATGTGGATATAAATAAAAATACTGATATATGCTTTTTTGATATAAAAGAAGCATTATTACCTATTTTGAACAATAGTAATTATGCCCTTCATTTTATGAACAGTATTGAAGAAATGTATCTAGAAAAGCAAAAGATAACATCAGAAGATATACAGCCATTACTTATAAATATAATTAATGATTGGAAAGCAAAACAAAGAGTATTAAAAAACTCAATTTAGTAAATTTATACCTGTTTATCTTTTAAATATAAATAATAATGAATAATAAAAAAGAAAACGCACCCAATCTAATAAGATTAAGTGCAAACCAATTGTGAGTTCTCAACTTTGCGACATTAATATCCCCTTTTTTATTTTATGCAAGTTTCCCTAGCATATTCATAGTAACATAAAAACGACTTTTTGACAAAAGAAATAGTTAGTAATTAAACATTAATTAACTAACTATAGTATAATATAAATTTATTTAATTTCCCTTTTTTCTCAATGTTAAAATTTTATCCAGTTCTTCAATATCATTTTCCATTACTTTAAAACCATTATTAATTATATTATTATTTGTAAGATCAATATTAAGCAATTTTAACAAATCTAGGGAATATAAACTACTTCCAGAAGATAAAAATTCTAAATATTGTTCTTTGGATAAAGAATGCTCATCTAATAGAGAATTTACAACAACACTAGCAGTAATAAGTCCCGTAGCGTATTTGTATGGATAATAACTCCATCTATATAAATGACCTAATCTTGTCCATTCTACACTAGATATTTTATCATAAACGATGTCATTTCCGTAATATTTTTTGATAAGCCCTTCATATTTTTTTGATAATATTTCCGAGCTTAAATTATTGGATAATTTTATACTATATAAGTCCTGTTCAAATTCAGTATACATCGTTTGTTTAAATACTGAAGTAAAATAATTTTCTATTTCTTTACTTAAATAAAATATTCTTTCTTCTTCAGATTTGGCATGTTCATATAAATATCTATTTAATAGTATTTCATTTACTATCGATGCTGTCTCTCCAACAAAAATTGTACTATCTTCATATATAAATGGAAGATTATTTTTGGATAAATAGTAATTGACAATATGCCCAAGCTCATGAATTAGATTTTTTAAATCTACATAAGCCCCTCTAAAATTCATAAATGAATAAGTATGCCAAGAAAAAGTGATAGATTGATGTTTATCATCATTTGGTACTGCATCTATATGACCATTAAGTAAACATTCAACAACTTGCAAGTATTCATCTCCTAACGGTTTTAAGGCATTTTTAATTATTTCAATTGCTTCTTCAAAAGAATATTTAATCTTTAAATCATTATCTAAAGGTACTCCAAAATCATATAAATGGGGTTGATCAATCTCTAATAAATTAGATTTTATTTTTAAATACTTTTGAATTAAATTTAAATTGTTATTTACTGCTTTTATAAGTGTTTCTACAATCTTTGAATCTATATTTTCTTCAAATAATACTTTTTGTAATACAGAATCATATTTTTCAAGTTTAGCATTTTTGATTCTAGAACCAAATATTGAATCTAATATACTAGCAAAAGTTTCTTCTAAATCTTTAAATTTTTGATTCACAATAAAATAGGTTTGTTGTCTTATTTCTCTATCTCTTGAAGAAATATATTTAGCAAAATTAGATGAAGTAATTTCTATCAGTTCATTATCTATTTCAATACTACCATATTTTATATCTCTTAGTGCATTATTATACAAATTTAACTTGGAATTTATACTATCAATATTTCTTTTTATTTCTGTATTTGCATCATCATCTTGAATATGCTCTTGCATTCTAAATAAATTATCTAAGGATAACTTATATATATCCAATTTATTATTTTTAGCAACAAAGTCATCAACTTTTTCTTTTCCTAAACTTAAAACTTTTCTATCTATAAAACTTAATTCTGAATTTACTTGATTATTAAAACTTTCAGCTAATGATTTAATTTCTATACATTCACCAGATTTTACATTTTTGTAATACATTAACGAACCATATATTAAAACATTATTTGCTAATTCTTTTATTTTCCATTTTGCATTTAGCATATCATACAACGAATTTTCATCTAATTCCTCGTTTTCATATCTCGTAATATCAGATACCATATTCTTTATATTTTCAATCTCAATATAAAAATCTTGATTATTTTTAAATATATCTTCTAGATTCCAAGTTAAATTCATAAGTACTACCTCATAAATTATATTATACCATATCTCTACTTATTTACTAATATTTAGCGCACACGTTCATTGATTGTATCAATATCATAATGGTTATCGTAATAAAAAATGACACTCATTCGCTAGAATAAGTGTCTCTACACATTAAATTGGGTAGACATTCAACTTTGCGAACTGAATATTTCCCTTTTTATTTTATATAAGTTTCCTTGACATATTCATAATAACAATAAAAACGCACTTTTATCAAGTGCGTTTTACTATTTTAACTCGAAGTTCGAGTTTCCTATCAATCTGGTGCCCTTTGGGAGGACGTACAACAACTATTTTTGATAAACCTTTATATAGTCAATTATAAAAGTAAATGGTAAATCTTTATCGACTATTTTTCCAGCCCAATCTCCTCCTACTGCTAAATTAATAATAAAATAAAAATAATCGTTAAATGGCCAATCCTCTCTTTTTGTATATTTATCATTTGTTATTTTTCCATAAGAAACATTATCAACAAAAAATTCTATACTATTCTCTTCCCACAGCATTCCATAAATATGAAAATCATCTGAAACACCATTTATTATTTCCTTATATGAGAAATAAGGTTTACATATATGATTTTTAGAATGAATTGTATGGTAGATCATATTTTGATTAATTCCAATATGTTCCATAATATCTATTTCTCCACCTATAGGCCATAAACCATTTTGCCCCATCATCCATAGAGCTGGCCATGAACCTTTCCCTTTAGGAAGTTTAGCTCTGATTTCAATATAACCATATTTAAAATATTTTTTATTCTTCGTAGTTATTCTTGCTGACGTATAGTTGCAATCTTCAAATTTTTCTTTTTTAGCAACAATATATAATTGATTGTCCTTTATATAAATATTGTCATCTTTTTTAGTATAAAACTCTTTTTCATGATTCCCCCACAAATTTTTAAGTCCACTTCCAATATCAAAATTCCAATTATTCAAATCATTAAAATTTTCAAAAAATACCAATTTATAATCTTTATTCATAAATATCTCTTTTCTAGTGTTCATTGATGTTGTCAATGTACAAGTGTGTTTACTAAATTGTCAAATCAATTTAATTTCTACAAGCATTATATCAAAATTTCTAACATATTAAAACTCGAAACATTAAAAGTTCGAGTTAACAATCAATCTGGTGTTCGAGATGAGATTTGAACTCATGGCCTTTTGCTCCGGAGGCAAACGCTCTATCCAACTGAGCTACTCGAACACAATATAAGAATAGCACAATTTTAAAAAAATAGAAATTATAAAATATGTTTATGATATAGATATTTTATCTTTTTAAAAGTATTTCAAGCCTATAGAATAATTTCTATTTTAAATAGGTAGCCATATAAAATTTTTTCGATAACCTAATATCCCCTCTTGATAATTTTTACTCATTAAAATTCTGTATTTATTTGTTTTTCATAAACTCGTGCACGATTATAGACCCAAACAGGTTCATCATTGTTTACTTTTATATAATCTTGAAAGAAATCTTTTTGATAGGAAAGTAGCGTTTCTTCAGATAAGCCAAATTGTTTTAAGAAATGGTTGGTTGCTTTTTTCTTTAAAACATTATATTTTTCAAAAAATTCCATGATGTTGTTTGAACTTCGATGTGCTTTTTGAATATCTTTGGTATAAAACTCTTCCCAACCTTGATCAAAAAAGTCAACAATATAATAAGCATTTAAAGCATCCAATATTTCATTTTTTCTATGAAAAAATGAAAGGATATATGGTATCACTTCTGCTTCTATATTTGTTTCTACTAGAAAATGCTGCAAATCTGAAAGAGATAAATTATGAAATAATGGAAAAAGCTTATTTAAACGGTGAGATATTCTTTTAGAAGGAAAGTAGGATGTTATAATACCATAATCTAATGATTCTAAAAAGGTGTATCCATGATTTAAATAAAACATACATTTTTTATAATGTAACTGATATTTGGTACAGATAGAATGAAGAGCTACATGATAAAAAACATATTTTTCTCTTAATCCATCACTCTCTTTATTCATATAACATTCTAAGAGACTAGTTAAGTCTAGGTCTGACTTACTATTTAATAAATCGCAAAAGGGATGATAAACTATATGTTCTGCTAGACAAAAGCGAAGAATTGAATCATAGTTTTTTAATATTGATTCACGTGCTGGTGTTACATCTTGTGTATATCTTTTTTGACCATACTGCAAAGCAAAGTGAAAGGCATCTTGGGGAGTTAATCCACATAATGCATACGTTTGATATTGATGAAAATCGATTTCTAATCTCGAAAGTAATGTATATATATTTTCTTCTTTTCCACAATAAATTACTGTGTCATCATTTCTGTAAATCATAAAGAACCACCCTTTTATTATTATAACATACATTTTTGATATTCTTTTAAGAATTTATCAATGTTTGAAGTGATTTGGTTCTTTGT
The DNA here is from genome assembly GCA_910585915.1 of uncultured Bacilli bacterium. GTDB lineage: Bacteria > Bacillota_I > Bacilli_A > RF39 > UBA660 > MGBC162267. The sequence goes on from CAJUGF010000010.1 coordinate 20,863, forward strand.
CGATTATAAGTCCAAACCTTTTCGAAATTTATTTCTTTTTCTGTGTAATTGTAATAAAACTTATTATAAATTTCTTCTAAATCTTGTTTCGTTAAGTGATATTGGTCTAAGATATATTGTCTTGTTTTTTCTTTTAAAAGTTTGCTATGATTATTAAACTGTTCAAGACTTTCCTTATTGTAGGCTGTTTTTTTATTCAAAATATACCAACTATTTTCGATATAATCTATAATACAATACGCATTTAGAGCATCTTGGACTTTAGCATGAAGATAATATAGAACTATTATTTCTGATATAAAATTATCATTTATAGAAAATTGTGATGATACTTTTTCAATATTCTCAACTGTTATTGAAGTAAAATTTGGGAATAATGTTTTTAATGTGTTTGATACATCTTTAGAAAACAAAGGTGAAGTTATAATAGCATTGTGAATTGCTTCTTGGAATGATGCCCCATGAGATTTATATTTGCAAAAAACTCTATGGTTTAAACGATATTGTGTGCATATTGCACGACATGCTACTCCATAAATTGTATGTGAATATTTATTAAATGATTGTGGTGTTTTTAAATAGCGATTTAATATTTCTGTTAGGGAATCTTTAGGAAATTGATAAAGCATTTTTCTCAAAACAGATTCCTCTATTTTAAATAAGCTAGCAAATGTTGAAATGGAGGAATCCAATGCTGCTATCTCTTCTTTAGCATTCCATTTTGCATCTTTCTTTTTTTTATATGAGATACTCATCACTAAATCAAAAGCTTTCTGTTCATCCATTCCACGTCTTAGTGCAGATATGAATTTTTGAAATCCTCCTTGGAAACAACTTAAAACTTCAATAGCATCAACTTCTTGACCTCTATAATTTACGCAATACATAAGCTCACTCCCCTTTTGATATAATGGAAGTTATCTTAATATTTAAAAAAGAAAAAGTCAAGTTTTTCCCTTGACTAAAATAAATTTAATATATCTTGAAATGTAATATAGATCATTAATACCATTAAGAGAATGAACCCAATATTATTCATTGTATTTTCTAATTTAGGATTAATCTTACTTCCTTTAATTTTTTCAATTATCATGAAGAAGATTCTTCCTCCATCAAAAGCTGGGAATGGCAGAATATTTAAAAAACCTACATTAATGCTTAATAGTGCAATTAAATACATAATTTGGCTCAATCCATATTGAATGCTTTGCCCTACCACTTGATACATGCCAACAGGTCCTGATAATGCTTTTAAAGACAAATTTCCTGTAAATAATCCTCCAAGTGTAACAATCATACTTTGGATTATTGCCCAGAATTTCTGCCATGCATATTTTATATTAGCTATGAAGCTTTGATCTTCTTCTACAGCTATTTTAAAGCCGAAAACTTTTCTTTCTTCATCATTTTCTGTCACAGTTTTTGGTATTACTTGAATATTTTTTTCTTCTCCATTGCGAAGAATTTTAAAATCATAGATACCTTTTTCATTTTTATAATACATGTAGATCTGTGCAACATCCCAAGAAGATACTTTATGATTATTAATAGCTAGAATTTGATCTCCTTCTACTAATCCAGATTCTTGAGCTGCAGAGCCTTCTTGAATTTCTCCAAGAATCGGTTTTATTGGCGTAGATCCCCAAATAGAAGCAATGAGAAATAAAAAAATAAATGCCATTACAAAATTATTGAATACTCCTGCAGCTAAAATTATTAATCTTTGATACCACCGCTTATTGCATAAAAATTTATCAGGATTTATTTTTCCATCATCTTCATAAACTTCTCCAGCCATGGAAACAAAGCCCCCAATAGGAAATGCCCGAATATTATAAAAAATACCATCTTTTCCTTTGTGTTTATGAATAATTGGACCCATTCCAATTGAAAATTCATAGATGTAAACACCAGATTTTTTTGCAGTTATAAAATGTCCAAATTCATGAACTAAAATAATAATTCCTAAAATAAATATTAATAGTAATAATGTTATAAACCACATAAGTTATTCCTCCTTATAAATATGGTATTAATATTGAATATGTAATTACTACCATGATTAAACTATCAAATCGATCCAGAATACCACCATGTCCTGGGATTAAGTTTGAAAAGTCTTTTATCGCATTTTCTCTTTTTATTTTACTAAAAAATAAATCTCCTAATTGACTCATTATTGATAAAAATAAAGTCATAATTATTAAATTAAAAATTACTGTTTTTTCAACTAGATAATAATAATACACACTACCAATTATTATAGCAAAAATTGTTCCTAAAATACTTCCTTCCCATGTTTTTTTAGGACTTACTTTTGGTGCTAAAGGGTGTCGTCCAAAAACACAGCCAAAGCAATAAGCAAAAGTATCTGTTATAATGGGTATTAATAGTATATATAGAAATAACCAAAGACTTTTTAAGCGAATAAGGATAGTATTATGAAACGCTAATCCTAAGAATAGTGTCATGCCTAAAAAATATATGGCATCTTGTACAGTATACTTTGAAGATAAAAAAATTGTTGGAATTAGATACCACAGTATTAATGTGCATATGATTGCCATGTTAATACCATTTTTATCAAAGTCAAAAGGATTTATATAGATCATTAATAGCAATCCTATATAAAACATAAAGGTTAATAATGCTGGATAATTAGTATTTTTCTTTTTTATATCAATTAATTCTTTTAATCCCAATATTCCTAAGAATCCTATAGTGATTGCAAAAGTCTTATCTCCAGCTATAATGATAGGGATACCTAATATGATTAAAACTAAGGCACTTAAAAGTCGCTGCTTCAAATATTTCACTTCCATTCATTCTCTAGTTAAGTATACTATCATAATTAAATTATAGTCAAACAAAATACAAATGAGTTAACATTTATTAACTCATTTTTGGCTTTTCAGAATTTATTTTTTTATTTTATTCTAATACAGCTTTTATTCTTCTTACTCCAGCACTTGAAGCTTCTTCTTTTTTTATTTTAAAGTGTCCTAATTCACTGGTATTTTTTACATGAGGTCCACCACAAATTTCTTTGGATATATTCCCAATTGAATAAACATTTACAATATCAGGATATTTTTCAATAAACATTGCTTCTGCTCCTTTTTCTAATGCTTCTTGTTTATTCATACTTTCTTTTGTTACTTCTAGTGAATCTTTAATCCATTGGTTAACTAAGTCTTCGGTTTTCTGTTTTTCTTCATCTGTTAATTTATGATCACAGTTAAAATCAAAACGCATTCTTTCTTCTGTGATGTTACTTCCTCTTTGATGGGTATCATGTCCTATGACTTCTTTTAAAGCTGCATTTAGTAAATGAGTCGCAGTATGATATTTTGTTTCTATTTCACTGTTGCCTGCTAATCCACCTTTAAATTTTCCTACAGATGCTGTTCTTGATTTTTCTTGATGTTCTTTCATTTTCTCTTGAAAACCTTTTTCATCTACTTGTAGTTTTCTTTCTGTAGCTAATTCGATAGTTAACTCGATTGGAAAACCGTAGGTATCATATAAATGAAATGCTGTAGTACCATCAATATTTTCATTTCTTTGAGCAATTTTTTCAAATTCTTTTAGTCCTTTTTCTAAAGTACGTCCAAACTTTATTTTTTCCTCTTTTAAAACAGTTAAAGCTATATTTTTATTTTCTTTGATTTCAGTATAGTAATCTTCATATTTCGCAATAATCTGTTTTGCTATTTGCTCTTCCCAGTTGCTATTTATGTCAATATTTAATTTTTTGGCATGACGGATAGCTCGACGAATCAATCTTCTTAGAATATATCCTTGGTCAGTATTACTTGGCTTAATGCCAGCAGGGTCAGAAGATATGAATACAGAGGTTCTAATATGATCTGCAATAATTCTCATACTTTTTTCATTTCCTTGATATGGGAGCTTTGATATTTTTTCAATTACTGCAATCACGTCTTTCCAAATACTTGAATTGTAATTGTCGTTTACGCCTTCTATTACTGAAACAATTCGTTCATAACCCATTCCAGTATCAACATTCTTTTTTGGAAGATTTGTAATATTTCCATTTTCATCACGATTAAATTCCATAAAGACATTATTCCATATTTCTACCCAGCGATCATCTTCTGGATCAAATTCTACTGGTACATTTTCGTTTGATCTCCAATAAAATATTTCTGTATCTGATCCACATGGTCCAGTTTCTCCTGCTGCCCAGAAGTTGTCATCCATTCCAAGAAAGGCAATTCGTTCTTTTGGTAAGCCAAGTGACTCCCAAATACTTGCACTTTCTGTATCTTTTGGAACTCGATCTGTTCCCGCAAATACTGATACAGCTAACCGTTCTACTGGTATTTTTAAAACAGAGGTTAAGAATTCAAAACTATAAGTAATACTTTCTTTTTTAAAGTAATCTCCTAAACTCCAATTTCCAAGCATTTCAAAAAATGTATGATGAGTGGTATCTCCTACTTCTTCTAAGTCTGTTAAGCGAAGACATTTTTGATAGTCACAAAGTCTTTTGCCACTTGGATGTGGTTCTCCCATTAAATAAGGTATTAATGGTTGCATACCTGCTGTATTAAATAATACAGATGGATCATTTTCTGGAACGATTGGTGCACTTGGAATTTGTGTATGTCCTTTCTTTACAAAATAATTAATATATAAATCTTTTACATTCATTTTTCTCTCTCCTTTAATCTATTTCTTTTAATAATCCCATTAATTTTTGTTCTAATAATTCTTTTTCTTCATTTACAATAACAAAGTCAAATTCATGATAATTATCTAAGGCGTGTTCCGTTTCATGATTTGCTTCCTCTTTGCTTAAATCATAATTTCCATGTTCATTTATGATAAAGATAGAAATGATATTGGGGTTTATTTTTTTCATCTCTTCAATTTCATTTGGATAACGGATATCAGATATAATACAGTTATCATAGAATTTTTCATAAATTTTTAAATCTTCTTTCATCCGTCGAATGAGAAATTCTGGCTCTTCTAAATTTTTACGAATATACACTCCCATATCTTGTAAAAATTTTCGTGGTTTGGTTGCACTATTTCCATCCCAATCGGTCATTTCTTTTGCAAATAATTTAATATATTTGCTATATTCTGTAATTACTGTTTTTTGTTTTTTCTTATCGTAATAATTTTTTATTACTTTTGCAACTTCTCCTTTGCCACTTCGAGCTTTTCCTGCGAGAAGAAATACTCTCATATAATCATTCCTTTCTTATTAAATAAAAAATACCCCAGAACTTTTAAGGAGCAAATTCTGCGGTACCATCCTTTATATTACTTAATTTATGATAACGGATTGATCCGATGATCTCCAAAGGCAGCAGTAGAAAGAATCTTTTGTAAGTTCGCACCAGCCACTTACTCTCTAAAAAAAGAATTTCTTTTACTTTCCTTCATCCTCGATCAATAAAAATTCTTTGTCTTCAAATAGATTATACTTTTCTACGAAGAATTTGTAAACAACTTTTGCAAGGGCAATGCATGGAGTTGCTAAAATCATTCCTATAATACCAAAGAAATGTTCAAAAATCAACAGTCCTAAAATAATAGTGATTGGATGTAGTTTTGTGGTTTTACTCATTATGACTGGTTGAAGAATAAAGTTTTCTAATAATTGAACAATAATAACAATAATTAAAGTCATGAGCCCAATGAAACTATTTTGGCTGAATCCAATTAAGACAGCAGCTGCCCCTCCAATATATGGTCCTACGTATGGAATTAAATCCGTAAGTCCACAGAAGAAACCAAATAATAATGGAGCTTGTAACCCAACAATAGCAAAGCCTATCGCATCTCCTATAAAAACCATGATAGCTACTAGTAATGTACCATTTACACTCTTTCTTACTTCAGTACTAATATTTGTAATTAATAGTGATAATTCAAAACGATTTTTCTTTGGAAAAAGATTCAATAAATGATGGTTGATTGCTTCAAAATCAAATAACATATAAAGCCCTATGATTAATCCAAATCCAATGGTTAAAAGACTTGAGAAGAAGCTTCCTACAAAGTTTAAAATAGAAGTTGGTAAATTAGTTGTAAAATTTGTTAAGAAGGTATTCATGCTTTCCATAATGTTTAATTTTACATTATTTAAATCAAAGCCCTTGTTTGTAGATAAACCATCTAAGAATACATTAATATTGGTTTCTATATCACTAAATATTTCTGGAAGGGTTTTTAATAATTCATTTAACTGATTATAAATCGTAGGAATTAAGATGCGAATGAATATTATTAAGAACACAATAAAGATGGTGTAAATCATTAAAGATCCTATCATCCTTGGTATTCCTTTGGCTTCTAATTTCTTTACTAAAGGGTTAAATATCCATGCAACAATAAAACCAATGAATAAGGGAGATAAAACTTTTAGTATTTGAAATAAAAAATTTATTACGCCCCATTCTCTTAAAATAATGGTTACAATCAAAACAATGGCTATAATCATTGCAATGTAAAATAAGTGAAGTATTTTCTTTGATAATGTTACAACTTCATTTACTTCATTTAAGTCTAGTTTTTCTTTTGATCTTTTAAAATTCACTTTTATCACCTTCGATATTAGTATTATATCATATATTAAAAAAAGAATGCTTTATTACATTCTATTTTCATTATTATTTCCATAATTTGGAATATCTTGTTCTAAACTTCCAAATGTTATGTTAGGAATTGCTTCTTGTTTTGTTGTTTCAGTACTCGTATTTAATTTTGGTAAATCGATTGTTTTTGGTAGTTCCATTGCTGGTTTTGGTGGAACTTTTTCCATTACTGGCTGCGTCTCTTCTACCACTTCATTATTGATTGGTGGCATTTCTGGAGTATCTTCTTTCTTACTTACAAATACTGAACTAAATGGTGCAGGTCTACTAATTTTTGGTTTTTCTTCTATCACTGGCTGTGGATTTTCTTCAGCTTTGATTTCAGTTACTGGTTCTTTTTGAACTGGTGTGTTAAAAACAATCGGATTTGGATTTGTCATTGTTTGAATTTCTGGTTCTATCATTGGAGCTATGATAGGCTCCATCATTGGTTCTTCTTGATAGTCATCAAAGTTTGTTATTGAAATTGGACTTGCTGATTCTGATGGTTCAATTACAGGTTTTAATGGCCTTGTATATTCTAATTCATCTGTATCAACACCAATGCTTTCTAATTCCTTAGAAATCGAAGCTGCTAAAGCATCAAAATCAAAATCCGTTTTGGGAGGAAGTGGTTCAGATACTTCATTTTCGATTGGCTTTTCAACTATTGGAGGAGCAATTGGTTCATTCACTGCTTCTACATTTGGTGTCGCTGTAAATGGAACAATCGGTTCGACAGTATTTTCTATCGTTGGTTGAATCTCTAGTTGTTTGCTTTCTGATTTTTCTTCAAAAGCCACCTTTTCTTTCTCATCATTTTTATTTGTACTTAAAACTTTTGTCTCTGCTAGTTTACGTTCTTTTTGATCTTTTTTGCCAAAAAATAAAATAATTAAAAACGCTAGCACTAAAATGGATATTGATGTAAACAATATAATGCCAAAATTATCATTACTATATAACTTTGTTAAAAAATCCATTTTACTCACCACCTTTTATTCTATTGATAGGATATCATAAAGTTCTTTTAAAAGTCAATACTGACCCTCTTAAAAAAAATTTTTTTATTCTTTCATTTCATTCTATGTTCTTTTTGGTTTTTTTAGAAGAAAAAGCGAGAAATTTTTACATATTTCTCGTCATTTGGTTCATTACTTGTTGTACTTGCTTTTTGCTAGGCTTTCTTCCCATACTACTCATCATCGCTTCAATCATTTTTTCATTGATTGGTGGATTTTTTTGCATGTATTTTTTCATGGCCTTCCGCGATACAAAAAAACCAATTACTGCACCAATTAATAGCCCTAATAAAATTAAAAGAATATCATGTAACATTTTAAGTCCTCCTCTAATGCCCTTATTTTACTAAAAAATCCTTTTAAAGACAAGATTATATCTTGATTTTATCAAGCCAAAAGTAGTCTTTGTTTTCAAAATCACAAAAGAATAAATTTGGTTCCTGTTCTAAATCTTTTAAAAAGGTTGGTCTTGGTATGGAGCTTTCTAATCCAAGATATGTTTTACAAACTGTTAATTTGGTATTTTCATGACGATAAATATCATGAATTTGATGAACATTGCTATATTTTGTATAAAAATAATTTTCTTTATACTTTTTAAAAAGATCAATATCTATTTGTTTAGGGTTTAACGGTTCTATTATCCGTTCAAATAAATCAAGTCCTAGATGTATTTCACTTTTATCTACATAGTATATTTGTTCTAGGGTGTGATATAAGTGATATGGGTTTCTCTTTGTTAAGGTTGCATATTCTTTTTTTATTTTAAAAATATAGAAATGTCTCATAAATTTCACCCATTCGTATCTTAACAAATCATTAGTGAAAAAAATGTCGAAAAAAGCTATTTTAACAAGCTTTCTACTTTTATTTTTAATGATTCATAATCGAATCCCATTTTTGCTAATATTTCATTTGGACGTCCACTAAATCCATAGTCTTCTAGTCCAATAATATGTTCATTATTGGTTGCAAAACGGTTCCATATTAAAGGATTTCCTGCCTCGATTACAATTTTTTTAGTATTTTCTGGTAAAATTTGAGATTCATATTCTTTTCCTTCACCTAAGAATAATTCCATTGAAGGCATGGATACAACTCGTATGTCTAATCCTACTTTTTCTAAGTCATATGCAATTTGTAATACATATAGTAATTCACTACCAGAACTTATTAAAATACCATCGATTTTATTTTTCTCTTGTTTTATGATGTAAGCACCTTTTTCAACTAACTTTGAATTACTTCCAGGCAGTTTTGGAGAATTGTTTTGGGTAATAATTAAAGCTGCAGGTAAATTCTTTTTTAAAATGACTTCCCAACATCCCATTACTTCCATGATATCTGCTGGGCGATAAACTATTAAATTTGGAGTGGTTCTTAACATACTCAACTGTTCAATCGGTTCTTTTACTGGGCCCTCTTCGCTGTCAGAAATTGTATCATGGGTGAAAATATAAGTTACAGGCAAGTTTGCAATAGCACTCATTCGAATAGCTGGCTTTAAATGATCTGCATAAACTAGTTTTGTGCTTCCAAATACTTTTAATCCACTTGTTGCTAAACCATTTAAAATATGTCCCATAGCATGTGGTCGTAAGCCAAAATAAATATTTCTACCACTTGGTGTTTTTGGAGTTTGCATACCGCTACTATTAATAAATGTTTGACACGAAGATGCTTGGTCAATGCTTCCACCTAATAATAATTTACTTTTACTTGTTATTAGATTTAAAATTTTCAAATTAGTTTCTCTCAATGGTTCTCGATATCCATCATTTATTTTATAAGCTTCACTATTGAATTCTAACATTGATTGATTCATTCCCATGGATTTTATTAGTTCTTGCAATTTTATGTTAGAATTACTATTTGCTTTATTATACATTTCAGTCCATTTTTTATATTTTTTTTCTGTTCGATCATTTAATCCTTTTTGCATAAAAATAATACTATCTTTTGAAACTTCAAAAGGCGGTAAAAAAAGATTCCACTTTTTTCTCAAATTTGCCACGTCATCTACTGTTAAAGGACGATTATACACAATGTTTTTATTTTCATTAAATGATTCTTTTCCTAAAATATTTTTCAAAATTAATAAAGCGGGCTTTCCACTGCGTTTTGCAGCACTGATAGCTTTATCAATGTCTTTTACATTGGAGCCATCTTTTAAGTAATCTACGTATAAACCAAATCCTTGAAATTTTTTTACAAGGTCATCTTGCATTATATATTCTAGCGATCCATCTTCTGTCATATTTGTGGCATCATATAAAAATATTAAATGATCTAATTTTTGGGCACCAGCAAATGATAGTGCTTCCATACTTGATCCTTCTAAAAAATCTCGTTCGCTACATAAGCAATAAACATCATAATCAAAAAGTTTTATTCGTTCATCTTCTTCTGTAACTAAGCTTTGATAATATCTTCTAGCTAAAGACATGCCTACAGCATTTCCTACACCTGCTCCTGGTAAACCAGTGGTGATATCTATTCCAGGGGTGATACCTTGTTCTGGAAAGCCTGGAGTATTTGCATTTATAGTACGATAATTCATTAAATCTTCTTTTTTAATAGAAAAACCGCACATGTGTAGAGATGCATATATTAAATTTGATATTTTACCAGAAGATATTACAAGACGATCTCGGTTAATCCAATTGGGATCATTTGGTCTTATGCATAAATGTCTTGCAAATAATGTATAAACTGCTGGAGCCATACTAAGGGTAAGACCAGGGGAACCACTACCTGCTCTACTAATCATATCTAAGCTTAATATTTTTAATTCATTTAATGTTCTGATATCTTCTTGATTCATCTTTTGTACACCCTCTTTATTTTTTTATTATATCAAAAATTAAGAGGTGGCTCAATTATTTTATCCCACAAAACTTTGCAAAATACTCCTTTCTGTTTGCCAAGCATCAAAGATATTTATTCCTAATTTATTACACAGGGAGAGTAAAACGGAAAAGATGCTAGTGATATCAAACTCTTGAGAAGTTTTGTCTTCTTCATAAACGTCTTTTGCTAAGTCGATTACTTTTTCAAAGAGGGAAAAAAATTCATCTTCTAAGACATTACCTTTATATTTTTCTTTCATAATTTCTTCAACATATTTTTGAATTAAAATTAAACTTCCTTTGGTTTTCATTTTTTCTAATAATTCTTTTTTACACATACTTTATCCTCCTTCTAATTATACCTTACTAGATTTTGTTCCATATTTTGATAATTTGTTTGATTATTTAAATATCGAAAGCGTTCGTTTAACATTAAAACACCTAAAACAATAATCCCATAAAATAAAATTAGTCCTCCATATTTTTTCATTAGTTTATTCATATTCACTCCCTCTTTCCAAACCCATCATATCAAGAACAATCGTTCGTGTCAAGGATGAATTTGAACAAATGTTTGACATTTTGACATTTGCATGTTAATATTTAAATGGAGGAAAAGATATGGCTAATGAATTAGAAAAAAACTTGACAAAAAAACAAGGCGAAGTTTTAGATTATATTAAAAAGTATACAGCAACTCATGGATATCCACCAGCAATTCGTGAAATTGGTGCTGGGCTTGGTCTTTCTAGTCCTGCAACTGTTCATACTCATGTAAAAAAATTAGAAGAAGCTGGCGTCATCAAAACCTCTAGTAATAAATTTCGAACTATAGAAATTTTAGTGGATAATGAATATGATGAAACCAAGGAAGATGTTATTAAGGTACCTCTTCTGGGAAAAATTACTGCTGGTAATCCCATTGAAGCAATTGAGCAGCCTAATACTTTTTTTGATCTTCCTGCCAATTTGATTCCCAAAAAGGAAACTGTGTTTACTCTAGAGGTTAGTGGTGAATCAATGATTAATGCTGGAATTTTTGATGGAGATTATGTTATTGTAAAAAAGCAAAATACTGCAAGAAATGGAGATATTGTAGTAGCCATGACAGAGGATAATGAGGTTACATTAAAAACTTTTTATAAGGAGAATGGGCATATTCGCTTACAACCTGAGAATGATACTATGGCTCCTTTCATCTTTCCAAATATTACAATTCTTGGCATTGCTATTGGATTGTATCGTAAATTTTAGTAAAAGAAAAACAAGCTTACTTTTTGATTTTAAGCTTGTTTTTTATTGAAAAAATATAATGTAGCTTAGGAAAGCAATAAATACGAATAAGACGATCGTCCCATTTATTTTTTCCATCTTATCTGATTTACCTTCAACTCCAAGAGCCATCATTGACAAGTAACCACCAATTAATCCACCAATATGGGCAGCATTATCAATCCCTGATATTACGAACCCTAATAATAAATTTGCAATAATCAAGGGTACGATTTGATTTCTCAGCACGCTTCCTAAATAAAGGCGATAATGATAGCCAAAATATAGCAATGCCCCTAAAAGTCCGAAAATAGCACCAGAGGCACCAACACTTACTGATTCACTAAATATACATGACAGTAAGGAGCCACTTATCGCACTTATTAAATAAATGATTAAAAACTTTTTCTTTCCAACATAATTTTCTAATTGAATACCAATAATATATAAAGCGTACATATTAAATAGCAAATGAAAAATGTTAGCATGAAGAAATGTACCACTTATTAATCTTAATAAATGCCAACCTCCTGTTTTTATGTATGGTGCAAATATGGCACCATAGTTCAGTAGATTTCTTGCACTTAAGTTTCCACCACTTGCAATAAACGTAAGGAAAAATATACTAATACAAACAATAATTAGGATAGAGGTTATTACAATCTTTTTAGGTTTAAATGTACTTTCATATACTTTATTTTCTTTTTCAGTTTTTTCATTGATATCTTTTGTGACATTTAGAATTAGTTCCATTCCATTTGTATCATCCAATAGTTTTTCATCAATGTCAGGGAAAGTTTCTCCCTTTAATTTTTTCTTAGCATCGTTCATATTTTTTACAATAACAGAATTAATGTTCTTTTCTTCTGAGATGTTAATTTCATCATTTACATCTAGTAAAATATTTAGTGTATTCATAGAAAACGAAACCGTTTTCTTTTTTATTTGACGCATAACATTTCTAATTTTAAATACATCAAATTTATATTGCTCCTCATTATGAATATAATTGGCGTTAATACGAATTATTTTATAAGGTCCATCTTGATTTTCTAACCATATTTCATCTTTTACACCATTTACAACAATGGGAGTATAATTTTTTTCCGTTACAAAGTAATGCACTAAACGCATAATCATTTCGTCTTTTTTATCCATTACGACTGTACTCATAAAAAACCTCCTATATGTACTAATATTTTAATACATTTCATAAAATTAGTAAAGAGGAGGGCTTTAGCGATGGCTATTCTTTATTTCTTTTGTATTTTATTTTTTCTTTTTCCTATTTTTTATCTTTTAAAAACTGATATTAATCACGATGACGTTTATTATTTCCTTTTTTCTAGTATTTTTTTTCATGGTGGACTTTTCTTATTTTATTATCGTTTGGAAAATCTTTATTTTTCTTTTTTTGCTTCTTTCTTTTTAGTCCTTTTCACTTTTTTTCTTCTTCGACATATAAAAAAAGAGGTGCCTAAATTTTTCTGTTTAGCCATTCCTCTTTTCTTCTTTCAAATGTTTATTTGTCTTATGTTATTCTGCCAATTCTTCTAAGTTATTTATGAACTCTTGCATTTCTTTTGGAATTGGTGATGAAAAAGCCATTTTTTCTTTGGTGATGGGATGTTCAAAATGAATTTGATCAGCATGCAAAAATTGCCCAAATTCACTACATTTTTTATTAGTATAAACAGGATCATTATAAATTGGATATCCAATATATTTCATATGAACTCTTATTTGATGAGTTCTTCCTGTTTCTAATTTTAATCTAACTAATGTATAATCATTAAATCGTTTTAGTACCTTTAAATGTGTTACTGCATGCTTTGAATTTTTGGCAGTTACTGTCATACGTTTCCTATTTTGTTCATCTCTTCCTATTGGTGCATCAATGATTGCTTGGCGATTTGGAAATTCTCCAATTAGTAATGCTACATATTCTCTTGAAACTTTTTTCTCTTTAAAGTCTTCTGTTAATATTTGATGTGCTTCATTCGTTTTAGCAATTAATAACAATCCACTCGTATCTTTATCAATTCGATGAACAATTCCTGGACGTTCTATCCCATTTTGATCACTTAAATCTTTGGTGTAATACAATAAACCATTTGCTAATGTGTTGTTATAATTTCCACTTCCTGGATGAACTACTAACCCACTTGGTTTGTCAATTACGATAATATCTTTATCTTCATAAATAATATTTAAATCCATTTTTACTGGTTCTACTTTTGTTTCAAAAGAGTATTCTTTAACAAATTCAATACAATCATTTTCTTTTACTTTAAAGCTTGCTTTTTCTAATTTTCCATTTACTAAAATGCATTCTTGTTCTAACATTTTTTCTATTTGGCTTCTAGAGAATTCTGTATTTTCTGCTAAATATTTATCTAATCTTTTTTCATTTTGTTCTACTACTATCTTCATGATGATCTTCTCCTTTTAATATGGCATAAAATAATAAAATTACACCAATTACAATGGCAATATCTGCAATATTAAATATTGGATAGTCATATTGGAATATGCGAAAATCAAAAAAATCTCTTACATATCCAAATAGCCATCGATCTATTAAATTTCCAATAAGTCCTCCAACCATTAAACCAAAGGCAATATTATTTCTTTGATTTGTTTTGAAAGCATACATAAAACGATAAATGATAACTAATGCAATCAAACTTATTGTGATGATCAGTGGAGTTTGATTGTCCATTATACTCCATGCTGCTCCATAGTTATTAATATAGTGGAGGGAAAAGAAGTTTGGAATGACTTGAATTTCAGCATTCAATTCTAATATGGCTTCAATCAGAACTTTGCTTATTTGGTCAAGTATTAATGTTAGTGATGCCACCGTTAATATTTTTCGATTCATATTAATCCCTCAATATATTCTTTATGTTTTTTCTTTCGTTATTTCATGTAATTTATTAGATAATGTTAAGCTATTTTATCACTATTACACTTATATAACAACTTGTAACTTTATCTTATCATATGTTTTATGATATTTAAAATAGTATTTTATATTTCTACTAAAATGACATCTTCTCCTATTTTATTTATTTGTTTAAAGGTTATTGTCGTTTCATCATTACTAGTAAAGAGGCGAAAAAAACGTTTTGGTTCAACTATTAAGTACTCAATATTACCAAGCCCATTGATTTCTAGATCGATAATTCTTCCAAGTCTTTTTCCGTCTTTGATGCTTACAACGTCCTTTCTTTGTAAATCAGATATACGCATAAAATCACCTAATTTATTTTATGTTTTCTATTACTTAATTAGTCTTCTAACACTATTCATAGCACTTTTTTCTAATCTGGATACTTGAGCTTGACTAATTCCTAATCTTTCTGCTATTTCCATTTGTGTTTTACCAATAATAAAACGTTCCATAAGTATATTTCTTTCTCTTTCTTTTAATTTGTTTAAAGCTCTTTTCATGGATATTAACATGTCTTGATCTTTGTTTTTTTCTTTTTTATCTGCTAATTGGTCTAATAAGTATATGGTGTCTCCTCCATCATTATAAATGGGTTCAAAGATACTCATTGGTTCTCTTAATGAATCCAAAGCATAAGATATTTTATATTCTTCGATGCCTAAGCTTTCTGCTATTTGACTATTTAATGGCTCATAACCATTTTTTAGTAGGAATTCATCCTTGTATTTTAGTATTTGATAAGCGAGATCCTTGACGCTTCTGCTTACACGTACGCTTGTGTTATCTCTTATGTATCTTTTAATTTCACCAACGATTAATGGACAAGCATAGGTGCTTAATTTTAAATTGTAGGATAAATCAAAATTATCAATTGCTTTTATTAAACCAATTACCCCTACTTGAAATAGGTCGTCTAAATTATATTTTGAATTGTTAAATCTTTTTAAGATACTTAATACTAATTTTAGATTACCGTTTATTAATGCTTCTTTTGCTTGTAAATCACCGCTTTGGTAGCGTTTAAATAATTCAATTGTTTCTTCACTTTTTAAAACTTTTATATTACTTGTATTTACACCTGTTATATCAACTTTATATTTTGCCATATTTTTTATCCTTTCACCTTACTATTGTTTGAAAGAATGTTTTTTTATTCAAAAAAAGAAAAAAAGTAGCTTTTTGCTACTTTAGATCTTGAGGAGAATTTCCTGATAGCGTTCCCGAAACGTAATTATACCAAGCATTGTTATATTCTCTTTGTATACCTCCACCACAATTATTAGTATTGCATTTATTTGAAGTAATACGTCCACCTTGTAAGTAGAAACCACTTCCTCCATTTATATCAATACCACCTCCACCATTTCCAGCTGTGTTATTCGCAATATCCCCGCTATTAAACCAAAGGGTGGATAGATTTCGAACAGCAATTCCTCCGCCCCATTGTACTGCAGCATTATTCCTAATATTAGCATTAAAGAGTTGAAGATTGGTTAATTCCATAAAAATTGCTCCACCTGATGTTCCTGCATTATTATTTTGTATTTCTCCACCATTTATTTGAATTGGAAATCTTTTATTGGTATTTCCTTTTGCATTAATTCCTCCACCAATTCCTGTTGATGTATTGTTATTAATATGTCCACCATTTATTGTTAACGACCCAGTTGTATCTCCACCATTCCAAATACCTCCACCATCATAAGTGCTATTTCCTGTAATTTCTCCATTATCTATTGTTATGGAACATTGCCATCCATATATTCCTCCGCCTTGTCCATAATCTGTTGTGTAATTATTGTCTCTGATTTTTCCATTTGTCATTTTTATAGCTACTCCATTGTTGCATGTTACTCCACTTCCTAATTTAGCACTGTTATATGCTATTTCGCCTCCATTAATTTCTATTGTTCCTGTAGTATTTACAAACAATCCGCCACCTTGATTGGCTATATTATTTGAAATAGTACCACCTTTTATTATTGCTTTCGCTGCCGATGTGCCTCCAACACTAACACCTCCACCGTTTCCAAAATTTCCAACGAATCTATTACGTCGAATTTCTCCAGAATTCATAATAAATGTACTTCCCCAAACAAATATGCCAGCTCCACTACTATTATCATCTACTGTAATAGAATTATTAACAATAGAACCTGAATTTAAATTTATTGTAGAACCACCAGTAGCATATATTCCTGCACCTTGGTTTGCTGTTTTATTTTCTCTAATAGATGCACCATTAATATCTAATATAGAGCCACTTTCTACCTGAATTCCTCCACCTTGCCATTTTGAAGTATTAATGGCGTTTTGTACAGAAACTTCATTACCCAAATATAATCTCGAAGACTCTGAGACTTTTAAAAAAGGAGCTGATGATGAAACTCGATTCCCATCTAATACTATATTAGTAAAATTTGCAATATTGGAGTTATTTATCGTTATTAACGGATTATTGGTCAATGTTACCTCTCTTCTAATATATTTTGGCGCATCGTCACTAATCAGATTAATACCCTTATTAGAAATATTAAAATTAATAGGATTGCTTACATTAATATCACTAAGAAGAATAATATTTCCATTATCTTCTACATTATTATATGCTTTTTGTAATGTAGCAAGAGGATACTCTCTTGTTCCATAATTACCATCATTCCCTGTAC
>CAJUGF010000011.1 GCA_910585915.1 uncultured Bacilli bacterium
TAACCCTAGTAAAGTGGCTGGAGCTATCGCAAATATTTATCGAGAACAAAAGGAAGTTGAAATTCAAACGATTGGTGCGGGTAGCTTAAATCAGGCAATTAAAGCTATTGCAATCGCAAGAGGATTCGTTGCTCCGAGTGGGGAAAATTTGGTTGTTGTTCCAGCTTTTAATGATATTATTATCAACGGGGAACAGAAA
Organism: uncultured Bacilli bacterium; assembly: GCA_910585915.1. Taxonomy (GTDB): domain Bacteria; phylum Bacillota_I; class Bacilli_A; order RF39; family UBA660; genus MGBC162267. The sequence goes on from CAJUGF010000011.1 coordinate 200, forward strand.
ACTGCTATTAAATTAATTGTATTAAATAAATAAAGATATCCTAAATCGGATACCTTTTTTCTTTACTCTTTTTCCCATCTGGCAAAAATACCGCATGGTAAAATTAGATTACTATTCTTCATGGGAAGTCCTAGTTCATCACTAGTTATTTTCCCATTTTTCTTTTTGTTAATTGTTAAATTTAGGATATTTTCTAGGATTGTTTTTGATAATCCTGTGCTATAAGAATTAATTATAAATAATAGTGGATCATCACTTAGTAGTTCTGTACACATTTTTACCAATTCATATAGGTCTTTTTCAATATTCCATATTTCGTTTTTACTACCACGTCCAAAGCTTGGAGGATCCATTAAAATGATGTCGTATTTGTTTCCTCTTCTTACTTCTCTTTTTACAAATTTAACAACATCATCCACTAAAAAGCGAATGGGTTTATCTTCTAGATGATTTGCTTTTACATTTTCTTTGGCCCAATCAATCATTCCTCTTGAAGAATCAACATGTACTACATCTGCTCCTTCTTTTAAAGCCGCAATGGAAGCTGCCCCTGTATAAGCAAAGAGGTTTAATACTTTTACAGGATGCTCACATTCCTGGATGACTCTACGAATGTAATTCCAATTATATGCTTGTTCTGGAAATAATCCAGTATGTTTAAAGCCCATTAATTTTAAATTAAAAGTTAAATCTTGGTACATTATTTGCCATTGGGATTTCATTTGTTTATTTTTTATTGTCCAATGTCCTCCACCTGTAGAACTTCTTTCATAAATTGCATCAATATTTTGCCATAAATTAGGGTATTTTTTATCATTCCAAATGATTTGAGGGTCTGGTCTTAGTAAGGAAATATCTTTCCAGTATTCTAATTTTTGGCCATTTGCCATATCTAATATTTGATAATCTTGCCAGTCGTTTATTACTTTCATTTTTTAATCTTCTCTTTCGTTAAATAAATGATTATGGGATCTACAAATTCTAAAATGCCATGGGTAAAAAAGAAATATCCTAGTAATAGTACTTGGGTTTCATTTTTATAATTTAAATTGATGCTCGTTAAAATGCCTGTAATAATGAAGAGTATCAAAAAGCTAATTTCTAAAATCCATAGTTTACTTTTTCTATCATGGTAATAATCAGCTTTTTTTAGTTTTATAAATGATTCTAAGATTACCCAGCTGAATAATAAAAGAGCTAAATTCATAGAACTTTCATTATTACGAAAGAAAAAGGCAATAGATCCAATTAATAAACTTGCTAGAGATGAAAGTAATCCTTCATAATCGTGATATTCTCTTGTTAGCATATACTTTCCAATATGTATGATTGTGTATATCATCATAGTTGTGATAAATATCACATTAATGTCTGTCATGTTTAATAGTGGACATAATAATAAACAGCATCCTCCTAAAATTAAAATAATAGCAGAAGCTAAGTCAACTTTTTGTTTCAATAACATTTTTTCCCTTCTCTCTTTTTTATCTTATAATAGAGAACTTTTTAAATCAAGAGTCTTTTAAAAAAAGATATGCTTTCACATACCTTATTCTACTTCTTCAAATTGGCTGTTGTAGAGATCTGCATAGAAACCTTTTTTCTCTAAGAGTTCTTCATGGTTTCCTACTTCAACAATATCTCCTTCTTTCATAACTAATATTAAATCCGCGTTTTTAATAGTAGATAAACGATGAGCAATGATGAATGATGTTCTTCCTTTCATGAGCTCATCCATCGCTTGTTGAATCAATATTTCTGTTCTGGTATCAACATTACTTGTTGCTTCATCTAAAATCATTACTTTAGGATCTGCAAGGATTGCTCTTGCGATAGTTAACAATTGTTTTTGTCCTCCAGAAACATTATTCGTTTCTTCATTTAAAATCATGTGATATGCGTCTGGTAACGTTTGGATGAAATGATGAACATGGGCTTTTTTTGCTGCTTCAATTATTTCATCATCAGTTGCATCTAATTTACCATAACGTAAGTTGTCCATTATTGTTCCATTAAATAACCAGGTATCTTGTAAAACCATACCGAAAATATTTCTTAATTCACTTCTTTTGAATTCATTGATGTTATGACCATCTATTAAGATTTCTCCTTGTCTTACTGTGTAATAACGCATCAAAAGCTTAATCATGGTTGTTTTACCTGCTCCTGTTGGTCCTACAATGGCTATTTTTTGGCCTGATTTTACTTTAGCATTAAAGTCTTTAATAATCACTCTATCTTCTGTGTAACCAAAACGAACATGATTAAATTCAATATTTCCTTTAATATCGTCTAATGCTACTTTTAAATTACCTTTGTCTTCTTCTTCAGTAGCTTCTAAGAATTCAAAAATTCTTTCAGCTGCTGCAATCATCGACTGTATTTGATTCATTACTTGTGCAAGTTGGGCAATTGGTTGTGTAAAATTTTTGGAATATTGAATAAATGATTGAATATTACCAACTGTTATTTTACCTTTTGAACAAAAATATGCTCCTACTATTGCAATTATTGCATAATTTAGGTTACCTATAAAATTCATTATTGGATGCATTAAGCCTGATAAGAATTGGCTTTTCCATCCAGATTCATAAAGTTTTTGATTTTCTTTTTGAAATTCTTCTAGTAGTTTATCTTCAGCATTGAATGCTTTTACGACATTATGCCCTCCAAGCATTTCTTCTATTTCTCCATCTACACTTGCTAAATGTTCTTGTTGTCTTTGAAAGTATTTTTGACTACGTTTCATAACAAACATTACAAATATTGATGCAATAGGTAATACTAATGCTGTTAATATTGCAAGGCTTATGTTGATTGTGCACATCATGATGAAGATACCAATGACTGTAACGATCGATGTTACTAATTGAGTTGCACTATCATTCAAACTCTGTTGTAGGGTATCTACATCGTTGGTAATGATAGATAATGTCTCTCCCGTTGTGTTTGAGTCAAAATATCGCATTGGGAGTTTCTTTATTTTTTCTGATATTTCTTTTCTTAAGTGATATGTTGTTTTTTGACTAATTCCAGACATTACCCAAGCCTCAATGTAAGAAAAGATAGCACTTAATATGTATAATCCCAATAAAAATAATAATATCTTTGCAATTGAATTGAAGTTGATTCCTCCAGTACCACTGATTTTGGCAATTAGTCCAGTATAAAGTTCTTGGGTTGCATTTCCTAATATTTTAGGCCCTGCAATACTAAAAATCGTACTAAATATCGCAACTATAAAAACAATAATAATTCCTATTTTGTATTTACTAATATAGCGAATTAATTTTTTTAATGTTCCTCTAAAATCTTTGGCTTTTTCAATGCTTTTTCCAGGAGGGCCCATTCTTCTTTTAGCCATGTAACTCATCCTCCTTTAATTGTGATAAAGCTATTTCTTTATAAACTTCACATGTTTTTAACAATTCTTCATGGGTACCTTTTCCAACCATTATTCCTTTATCTAATACTATTATTTGATCAGCATGCATAATGGTACTTATTCTTTGGGCAACAATAAAAATTGTGGCATTATCAGTTTCTTCTTTTAAAGCTTTTCGTAGGTTTACATCTGTTTTATAATCTAGTGCTGAAAAAGAATCATCAAATATATAGATATCAGGATTTTTTGCTATGGCTCTTGCGATTGATAGTCTTTGACGTTGTCCTCCAGAGACATTAGTTCCTCCTTGACTAATTTCACTATCATATTTTTTTTCTAAGCCTTCAATAAACTCAGTTGCTTGAGCAATTTGGGCAGCACGAACCATATTTTCTTCACTTTTATCTTCTGCTCCAAAAAGAATGTTTGATTGAATTGTTCCGCTGAATAAGTTTCCTTTTTGAGGAACATATCCTATTTTTTCACGTAATTCATGAATATTTACATCACGAACGTCTACACCATCTACCAATATTTTTCCACCAGTTATGTCAAAAAATCTAGGTATTAAATTAATTAAGGTTGATTTTCCACTACCTGTAGATCCAATAAAAGCTGTTGTTGTCCCTGGCTTTGCTGTAAAGTTTATTTCTTCCAATACATCTTCTTCTGCATCTGAATATCTAAAATAAACATCTTTGAATTCGACTATTCCTTTTTTTGTCTCATCAAAGCTTATAGGATCTTCTCTTTCAATGATTGAATTCTCTTTTCCTAATACTTCACCTATTCTTTTTACCGATACCCATGCTCTTGGGAGAACAATAGAGACCATTGAAAGCATTAAAAATGACATAATTACTTGCATCGTATAAGTTATAAATGCCATTAAAGTACCAACTTGTAGTGTTCCCATGTCTATTTGTTTGGCTCCAATCCAAACAATTAGTATTGCTACTCCATTCATAATAAACGTCATTGTTGGCATCATTATTCCCATTACTCTGTTACAGAATAAGTTTGTTTTTACTAATTCTTTATTTGAAGCATCAAATCTTTCTTCTTCATGCCTTTCGTTGCTAAATGCTCTAATGACTGGAATTCCTGTTAAAATTTCTCTGGAAACTAGGTTTAATTTATCTACTAGCTTTTGCACTAATTTGAATTTTGGCATAGCAAATGTAAATAGGAACAATACTATTAATATAATTAATCCAATGGCTAAACCTATTACCCAGTTCATAGAATTTCCCATCACTTTAAATAAAGCACCTATTCCTAAAATTGGGCTATATACTACAATCCTTAAGAGCATAACGAATAACATTTGAATTTGTTGAATATCATTTGTACTTCTAGTAATTAAACTTGCAGTACTAAATTCATCAAATTCTGAATTGGAAAAACTCATGATTTTTTTAACTACTGTATTTCTTAAAATAAAGGCAAATTTTGAGGCTGTACGACTTGCAAGAAACCCAATAGATATTGCAACAATCATTATTAAAGCAGCTATCCCTACCATTTTTAAACCATTTGTAATAATATACTCCATTTGTACAGAATCTAAGCTGATACCTATTTTTTCATATTCAACTTTAATGGATTCAATGGCCAATTGATCTAGCATTGAGCTTTCATAGTTTTCTAATTGCTTTGTAAATCCGTTCATTATTTGCATTTTCGTATTATTATCTAAAAGCATGAAGACTTCTAGACTATTTTTTCCTTCTATTTTAGGTAAATTTAGTCTCTCTATTATATCTTCTTGTTCGCTAGAAAGCATTTCTGCAAACATCATTAGTTTGGCAATTTCTGCTTTTAAAATTTCTTCCTTTTCTGCTGTTATAGATTTACGAAAGTATAATTCTTCTGTTTTAATTAAAGGATATTTATTTGCCATTTTTTCTTTTTCTTTTGATGTTAATTGATCATAGGATTTCTTTTCATAAATCTCTTCTATCTCTTCTTTTTGTTCAGATAAAGATAGAATCGTTTCATAAATATCTTTTCTAAGAACTTGTGGTATAGAACTGTCTATACCCTTTTCTTGAATTCCAATATTAATAATATTTGCAGTGTAGTCTGGAAGCGATAAATCACAAGTTGCTTGGATCCACAACAAAGCTATTATACAAATTATTGGGAAGGTAAACTTCTTTAATATTTTTCCAATTTGTTTCATATTTCCTCCTTAAAATTTTTATGCTTTTTTATTATACGTTAATTATATTGATAAGTCAAATTAAAGAAGAATCATAATTGATTCTTCTTTATTCTATTCCATAAGTTCTTTAACATTCCATTTTGATAAATTACGTTTTTCTTTTTTCAAAATGGAAACAATTTGTTTTAATTCTTTACCTAAATTTTTTTCAATAATTTTAATATCTTTTTGAGGAATTTTTACAATATAGTTTTCTTGCTCTTCTTTACTAATTTCTTTATAACAAAATTTGTAATCTTCTATCATTAATTCTAAGTAGACTTTTTTTAATTCTAATGGTTCTACTAAAAGATTTGGATAAAACAGTTTGTATGCTCTTCCATTCATATTCATTTGAAATAAGGCAAGTGTTTCGTAAGAAATATTTAGTTTTACCGCAGTGATTACTTGAGGCAATTTTAAATCACAACATGCTACTGCTAAGGTTGGAATTCCACCATAAAAAATTGGCTTTTTTAATCCATAAGAAATAAATGGCTCTGGACTTGAAATCATACTTTCTTCAATAATACGATTTGCATTTTCTTCATCTGTTATAAAATAAATTCCTTCGTTGATTGCTTTTTTGATGATCTCATTTTTTAAGACTGCTTTAGATTTTAATGTCTTATTGATTATTGGATTCACCAAAAAGCTGGCTTTTAAAAATAATTCTTCAATGATCAAAATTTGTTCATTCTTTCCCACGTCCATTCTTGTACTTCTTTTAGATCAACCCCATATTCTTTTATATATTCTTTATGTTTTTTTAACATTTTTTCGCAGTAGTCGATTGCTTCTTTTTTATTTAGAGTATCAACATATTCTAAAACTAATTTTGCTAAATGAAAGCGATCAATTTTATTTAATACTCGCATATCAAATGGAGTTGTGATTGTTCCTTCTTCAATATATCCTCTTACATGCATATTTTGATTTTTTCTTTTGTAAGTTAGTTCATGAATTACGTTTGGATATCCATGAAAAGCAAATATTATAGGTGCTTTTTCTGTAAATACTTTATTATAGTCTTCATCACTTAATCCATGAGGATGAATTTCTTTTGGTTGTAAGCGCATTAAATCGATTACATTAACTACACGTATTTTTAAGTTTTTACAAAACTCTCTAAGTATTGTTACACAAGCAAGTGTTTCTAGTGTTGGTGTGTCTCCAGCACATGCTAAAATTACATCTGGTTCTGAATGTTGATCATTACTTGCAAATTCCCAAATTCCTATCCCTTGCTTACAATGACGTTCTGCTTGTTTTATAGTTAACCATTGAGGTCTTGGATGTTTACTTGCAATGATTAAATTAATGTAATTTTCCGTGCTAATACAATGATCGAAACAAGATAATAAACAATTTGCATCTGGCGGCAAGTAGATTCGCACAGTGTCTGCTTTTTTAGTTAATAAATGGTTGATAAAGCCAGGATCTTGATGGGTATAACCATTATGATCTTGCTGCCATGCATGACTTGATAATAAGATATTTAATGATGAAATTGGTTTGCGCCATGGTATCTCATGGGACATTTTGATCCATTTTGCATGTTGTCCTACCATCGAATCAACAATACGAATAAAAGATTCGTAACTATGGAAGAACCCGTGTCTTCCTGTTAATAGATATCCTTCAAGCATTCCTTCACATAGATGTTCTGATAAAATGGAATCAATAACTCGACCATCATGGGCTAAAAACTCATCGCTTTCTTGAATTTGTGAAAGCCATTGACGATTGGTTGTTTCAAATACATGATTCAAACGATTAGATAACGTTTCGTCAGGTCCAAATATACGAAAGTTTCGGTTGCCTTCATTTTTCTCAATTATTTCTTTAATATAAGTTCCTAAAACTCGCATATCTTCTTTCATAGTTTTTCCAGGAGTTTGAACTTCTACACTAAATTTTCGATAGTCTGGAATGCTTAATTCCTTTTTTAGTAATCCACCATTGGCATATAGGCTTGCACCCATTCTTTTTGTACCATTAGGCGTCAAAGCCTTTAATTCTGGTTTCAATTTTCCTTCTATAGTAAATAGTTCTTCAGGATGATAACTTTTTAACCAATCTTCTAAGCGTTTTAATGATTCTGGATGCTCTTTGGTGACTTCGATTGGTACTTGATGGGCCCGAAAGCTATTTTCTATGATTTTTCCATCAATTTCTTTTGGTCCAGTCCATCCTTTTGGGGTTCTTAAAATAATCATTGGCCATATAGGACGAGTAGCATCTTTGCTGTAGCAAGCATCTTCTTTTAACCATTTGATCTTTTCAATAGCTTCATCCATTACTTCTGCCATTTTTTCATGCATTTCTTTTGGGTCATTTCCTTCTACAAATAATGGTTCCCAGCCATAGCCTTTAAATAATGAAGTTAATTCTTCTTTATTTATTCTGGATAAAATGGTTGGATTTGCTATTTTGTAGCCGTTTAAATGAAGAATTGGAAGGACAGCTCCATCTGTAATTGGATTTAATATTTTGTTTGCATGCCAACTTGTTGCTAATGGCCCTGTCTCAGCTTCTCCATCGCCTACTACGCACGCCGCTATTAAATTTGGATTATCTAACACAGCTCCAAAGGCATGAGCAAGGCTATATCCTAGCTCTCCCCCTTCATTTATACTCCCAGGTGTTTCTGGTGTTGCATGACTCCCAATGCCTCCTGGGAAACTAAATTGTTTACATAATTTTTTTATTCCTGCTTCATCTTCTGTAATATCTGGATATACTTCACTATATGTTCCTTCTAAGTAAACATTTGATACTGGTGCTTGTCCACCATGTCCTGGTCCACATATATAAATCATATCTAAATTGTATTTGTTTATTACTCGATTTAAATGAGCATAGATAAAGTTTTGGCCTGGAACTGTTCCCCAATGTCCAACTAGTTTTTTCTTAATGTCATCATATGATAATTTTCTTTTTAAAAGAGGATTATCTTTTAAATATATTTGAGCACAAGAAAGGTAGTTGGCTGCGCGCCAATATGCATCTATTTTATATAACATGTCTTCTGTTAATTTTTTTTCTTTCATATGTATCCCCTTATCTTTCTTTTATTATACAATAACTGCCAGAGAATATCTAGAAAGAAAATATATTTTGTAAAATGTATTCATTTCATACATCGACATTTTATTGCTTTTGAATAATTTATAGTAGTGTCTCATGAAACAGAGAAAAATATATCAAACAATGAAAAAATTGCAGTTGGAATTTTATAAGATTCAATGTATGAATTGGATACCTAACAAAAGTAATGGAACTGGATCTGCTGGTAGAACTCTTGAAATCTTGCTTAATAAGCCTGCAGATAAAAATATCTTACCAGACTATCATGGTATTGAACTAAAAACTCAAGTAGAAGGAAGTAAATATCCTTTACGTCTTTTTTCAATGGCTTTCGATAATAAACCTATGGAAATGAGACGACTTTTGAAAATTTGTGGATATCCAGATAAAAAAAAACCAAACTTTAAAGTTTTTCAAATTACTGTTGGTGGTAAAACGAATACTTATGTTGGTTTTAGTCGATCTTATAAGCTAGTAGTAGATTATGCCCATAAGGTGGTAAGGCTATATATTTTTGATTCAAAGCAAATGGTAATTGATAATACAATGTCTTGGTCATTTTCTCAGTTACAATCTCGTTTGGAACATAAATTACTCTATATGGCTCATATTAAAGTAAAAAAATGGAATCTGCATGATAAAGTTTATTTTAAATTTGAAACTATCCAATTCTATCATTTACGAGATTTTGATATTTTTTTATATCTTATTGAGACTGGTACAATTTCTGTGACTTTTAAATTAGGATATTATAAATCAGGAGACCATTATGGTGAAATCTATGATCATGGGACTACTTTTGAAATCAGAAGTAGCAATATTGATGATTTATTTGAAAGAATCGATCTTTAAGTATGTTCCAAGGGGTTGCAATAAAAAAATCCCATATTTATGAGATTCACTTTTTTCAAATAAATGGTCGAGAAGACAGGATTTGAACCTGCAACCCCTTGGTCCCAAACCAAGTGCACTACCAAGTTGTGCTACTTCTCGATTTCTATTATATTATATCATATTTTATTGTGATATGTTACAAAAAATAAATAAATGGTGCGTCCAGAGGGAGTCGAACCCCCAACCTTTAGATCCGTAGTCTAACGCTCTATCCAATTGAGCTATGGACGCAGAAATTCAAAACGCAATATTATTATAGTATACTCATTTTGAATTTGCAAGTTTTTCAGTTATTTTTAAAAGAATTTTGGCCATTTTTATTTTTTTGTAATTCCTGAGTCTTCTAGAAATTTAGTGAAATTATCATATGTGTTATACCCAATCATTCCATCCACCATTTTGCCATTTTTTATTACAGCCATCATTGGTGTTACTTTAAATTCTCCAAATTCTTTTGTTTCTCCATTACCAGTTACTTTTACATTTAATAATTTTGCCATTTCATTGTATGCACTTGAATTTGTCACTGTGCTGGATGCAACATCCAAGTATACAGTTGTGTATCCATATGCTTGTTGTGCTTGTTGTAAAGTAGTTATCATTCTTTGACAATATTGACACTTTTCTTGCCCAATATATAAAACAAACTCATCTCCACTTTTTATTTTTGTTATAATTTCTGATGGACTTAAAGCTGTAAACATACTAGTATCATAAGTTGAAGATTGCTTTGTTTCATTTGTATTTGTGTCGTTTCTTTCTGATCCATTTACTTTTGATATTACAATTATATGACAAATTAAGTTGATAACCAATAACAAAATAATTATATAGAAGCACAGCATGAATTTTTTTTCTTGTTCTCTTTTCAAAAATAAATTCCCTCTTTCTGATTGATATTATATCTCCCTTTTTATATTTTGACAAATTAAAAAGATCATTATTTTTTTGATCTTTCTTGTATATTATTACGCATGGTTTGTATTAATTCTTCTTCATCTTTCATTTGTTCAATTCTTTTTATGGGTAAGTCTTCAATATGTAAAGCTCCATTCATCATTTTTATGTGAATTTCTCTTTTGTTTTTCTTTAACGTTGTTATTATTAATTCATCTTGTTCATCTAATATTATCTTTTTTATATCTTCCCCTAATATTTTCATTAATCTTCCCTCTCAATATTAATAAATAACTCATCGTCAAAGAAATCTTTTAAAGGAATTTCTAATCCTTCACAAATTCGAATTATTGTAAGCATTTTTGGATTTTTTGATTTACCAGCAATCAAATTTTGTACAGTGCTTTGGGTCAAACAGCAAATGCTTGCTAATCTATTTACAGAAATATCCTTCTCATCACAAATTGATAATATTTTTACTGATACAGCCTTAGATAATTTCACTTTGACCACCTTTAAAAAGTATATCAATTAAGTTGCAAAATCTATTAACCATGGATGGTTAAATTTGCTTTCATTGCTAAAAAAGATAACTTTTTTTCCTTTCTTATGGATATGATTATAGCCATCTTTGTTAGCGCTTTTTGTCAGTTTGTGACACAAGTGTTTTTTTCTTTTTTATTGGAACATCATATGTTTTTAGGTGGTTAAATCATGGTATACTTATCATAATTTTTTCAACCATTAAAAGTTTTTAACTATTTACAGATTTTCGTTACTTTTATTTTTTATTAATATATTAGTCAAAGATAAGCTTCAGCTTGGTTCATTCTTAAATTATAATCGTTATGTCAAGCACTCTTTGAATTCTTATTACTTCTCAACTATAATCAGATATAAATAGTATAAATTCTCACTTTTATTTCAAAAGATTAAGATATTTTAATAATTTTTTGACTTATAATGACTGTTTTTTTTACGTCCAATCTATTAAGATATAAGCCATTTTTATAGTTCATTATAATCTTGTTTATATCTGATTATCTCATTTTTAATCATAATATTTTTGCTATGTAATGTACATTTTAGTATTTTGGTATCTTTTTAGAGATCCTCTAAAAACATTTTCTAAAGTTGCTGATTACTATTATATGAATGATATGTGCAAAATAAAATGATATTATTCATGCACAAAGGTATATTACGGATGGAGTTTATACGCATAAAGCTACAAAAACATTATATGAGCTATTTTGGTTCTTCATTAATTTTTCGTACAAAGAGTATCTAGCCCTTTGTAACCAACGGAGAGCGTTTTATAGACTTTCTTGGATTTTTTTAAAATTCAAAAAATCATCAAAAAACCTCGATAATATCGAGGTTTCCTAACAAATTAATGGTGGCTCGTTTGGGATTCGAACCCAAGACCCTTTGATTAAAAGTCAAATGCTCTACCGACTGAGCTAACGAACCAATTAAGAATGGCTGCCCCGGATAGATTCGAACTATCGGAATGCAGGAGTCAAAGTCCTGTGCCTTACCGCTTGGCTACGGGGCAATCTATGTGGTGGAGGAATGTGGATTTGAACCACAGAACCCGAAGGAACAGATTTACAGTCTGCCGCGTTTGACCACTTCGCTATTCCTCCATTTTTATAAAAAAATGGTGCCGACAGAGAGAATCGAACTCCCAACCTACTGATTACAAGTCAGTTGCGCTACCAATTACGCTATGTCGGCAAAAATAAAATGGTGGGCGTTTACGGACTCGAACCGCAGACCCTCTGCTTGTAAGGCAGATGCTCTAACCAACTGAGCTAAACGCCCGTCTTTCGACATAATCAACTATATCAGAATAGTTGAAACATGTCAATAAGCTTTTCTTAATTTTATGAAAAAAAGAGATTATTATGCTCTTTTTGTATCAATAAAATATACTTTATACCATATTAAGAAGGTGTAAATATTATATATTTTTCTTCCATTATTTTTTTTCTTATTATAATGTTCTTCTAATAAACGATTAATAACATTTTTATCAAAAAATTCTTCAACATATTCTTTTGAAAAAATTTCCTTAACTTTGTTATAATATTTTTCTTCTAAAATCCATTTTGAAAATGGTACTGGAAATCCTAGTTTTCTTCTCTTAGCCCATTCTTCTGGAATTTTTTTATTTGCTATCTCTCTAAAAATTTTTTTTGTCTGTTTTTGATGAACTAAATATTTATTTGGAATTGTTTTGGCTAAATTGAAGACGTTTATATCTAATAATGGTACACGTAGTTCCAGAGAATTTGCCATGGTCATTTTATCAGCTTTTAATAGAATATCTTGAGGTAACCAAAAATGCATATCGATATACATTTTTTTTGTTAGCAATCTTTCTTTTTTTACTTTATTATAGACAGGTTTTAAAACATCACAAATCATTTCATTATTTTTTAGATTGTCTGCAAGAATTTCATTTGCTTCCCATTCTTCCATTAAGGTTCCATGTCCAATGTATCTTTCTTCAAATGGTAATCCATATTTAATTAGTGTATTTTGACCTGGAAAGTGAGGGAATAATTTCACAAAATTTCGAATACCCTTTCTTATGATTAAAGGTATACATGCATAAATTTTTAATATGGTCGGTTCATAATACTCGTTATATCCACCAAACATTTCATCTGACCCTTCTCCAGATAAAACCACTTTCACTTGATCACTAGCTAGTTTTGAAAGGTAATATAATGGTACCGCTGAGAGATTCGCTTCTGGCTCATCTGTATGATATTCAACTATGGGTAAGGCTTCAAAAAATTCGTCAGCTGAAATGAGTTTACGATAATTTTTAATATGTAAAAGGTCAGATAATTCTTTTGCATATAGTGATTCATCAAAACCATTCACATTAAATCCAACGGAAAAGGTTTTGTCTGGTTTGGCAACACTGACAACATACGACGAATCTACTCCGCCAGATAAGTATGACCCTACTTCTACATCGCTATTCATTTGATGATACTTTATAGAATTCTCTAATAATTCATTTAATTCTACTTTTATTTCTTCTTTTGCTTTTTTACATTTTGGATAGTTGACTTCAAAAAATGGTTTAATCTGTACTTGATTTTCTGAATATTCAAAATAATGTCCTGGTTTCAGCTTATAAACGTTTTCAAAAAATGTTTCTTCATGCACTGAGTATTGAAAAATCAAAAACATTTTTAGTGCTTGCTTATTCACTTTTTTTTCGAAATTAGGATGCCCTAGAAATGCTTTTATTTCTGAAGCAAAGAAAAACTCATGACCGTTATTATAATAATAAAATGGCTTGATTCCAAAATGATCTCTTGCTCCAAATATTTTTCCTTGGTTTTTATCGTATATTACAAATGCAAACATTCCTACTAATTTTTTTAGGAGTACTTCTATTCCCCATTCTTCATATCCATGAAGCAAAACCTCTGTATCACATTTTGTTTTGAATGTATGTTTTCTTTCTAATTTTTTACGAAGTTCTTCATGGTTATATATTTCGCCATTGAATACTATTACTATTGTCTTATCTTCATTAAACATTGGCTGAGTCCCTAGCTTTATATCTACAATCGATAAGCGCCGATGTCCAAGGGCTAATTTATCATCTATATAATATCCTTCCCCATCTGGTCCACGATGCTTAATGTAATCGCACATTTCTTTTATAATCTTTTTTTTCTCATCTTTCTTCTTTTTGTCTATAAATCCAGCGATTCCACACATTGTTATGACCTCCAATAACTATTTTTATATTCTTTATAATAATGGAATAATCTTTTTCTTAACATTAAAAAGCGCTTCCAATTTTTATCTTTGTTATAGATCATCGGTGATACTTTCTTTTTTTTCTTCCAAAGATATAGTGCTTTTTGTTTGAATTCTTTATTTTTTATATATTTTTTTATGATTCCTTTTGGAACAAAAGTTAATAAAATTTGCTCTTTTAATATTTTTTCTGGCAATTCATTTTGATATATTACATCTTCTACTAGTGTTTTAACTAGATTAGCTCCTAAGGCTGTTATGTAATAACTACATCTTCCTTGGCGAGCATTAATTTCTAACACTTTGAATGTGTTGGTTTTTTTGTCATATTTCATATCTACTTCTGCAAATCCATGATAATGAATGCTCTCCATAAATTTTGTTATTTTTTTCATCATTTTGGTAGTATCACCATTTGTAGTGTTAAATCCATTAATTAATACTGCCGCATTTCCTACCATAGTTTTTGTTTGTTCTTGTAATCCAATTTGAGCAAATGATAATACTTTTACTTTTCCATTTCGATCAACATACACTACGGCATCAAATAGATTTGAATCATCACCTTCAATGAACTCTTGGATGATTAGTTTATCTACGTATCCAGCCTCTTTAATTCGTTTGATCACACTTTTTAATTCTTCTTCGTTTTCAATTTTGTATATTTTATTTTTTCCTTCAAAAGATAAATGATTGTAACTAACAACATTAGCAGGTTTTAATACTATAGGATATTCTATAGTATTTGGTAGTAAAGTATTTTTTTTACAATCAAAATAGTAAGTTTCAGGAAAATCTAATTCACTTCTTTTATATGTTTTATAGAATATTTCTTTGTTTGTCAGAGTTTTAAGCACTTCTATTGATGGATAGGCATATAGTAAATTTGTTTTCAATACTTCTTGATTTCTCATAATGTATTCTGCGTAAGTTTCATTTGTACTTATTATTAATACTTTTCGTTCTTTTCGTTCTTCTGCAAAGTTATTGATTATTTCTACAAATATTTTTTCATTCCACAGATTTTTTTCATATTGAATTTGTAAAATGTCAGAATATTTTGTAAATGCTAAGCGATCTTTTCCTATTAAATACGCTTTTTTGTTATAGGCTTCATGCACACATCGTGCCATATAATAGGCATTAGCATCACTACCTAAAATTAGAATATCAAATTCCATTCTATCACCTTCTAATATTTTGCTTCCTCTTCTTCTTTATTACTAACATGAATTCTAGGTACTCTATTTTGTATTTGATTAAATAGTTGATAAGCGTTTATTTTTAATTCTTTTGTTACTTCAGAGATTGGAATATCTATTCCGAATATTTCTACATGCATTCCTTCTTTTATATTATTATCTACTAAAACTGATATCATATCCATAGTATCTGCAATGATAGGATACTTTTTATGATTAATGGAAACATATGAAAATCTTTGATTGACTCCATCAGCATATCCAATAGGTATGGTTGCAATGTACCCATCTGCTTTCATTTTAAATTTTGCTCCATATCCTATTGCTTCATTAGCAGCTACTTTTCGAATGCTTATAATAGTTGAATGAAGAGAAAATGCAGTTTCTAACGAAAGTTCATTCTCGGTTGTAGTTTTGCTAATACTATATTTTTTACATATTCTTTTATTTTTCCATTCTCTTAGCTTTCCTTTTAAACTCATATCTTTTTTTCTTGATTGGGAAAAACCATACAAAATTATTCCTAAGCGGATTCCTGTACAAAAATCGATTTTAGAATGATTCACTAATGTTTGGCTTCTTCCTAAATGAACAATTGGAATTTTTGTCAGATCAATATTTTGCGTTAAATCTTTAAAATGCATTAATTGTTCATCCCAGTGTGGATCTATTATGCCAGATGTTGCAAAATGTGTATAAATTCCTTCTAAAATCATTTTAGGATTTTTTTGAATTCGTTCTACTGATTCTTCTAATTCTTTGCGATTTTTATATCCTAAACGATTCATTCCTGAATCTATTTTTAAATGGATTTTTAAATCATATTTTATATCTAATTTTTCAATTTCTTTTAAATATTGAAGGCTTTCGATTGTTATTGTTATATTGTTATTGATGCAATCAAAAATATATTCTGGATCTATTGGTTCTAATATTAACACTGGGGTATCTAAATTGTATTTTCTAAGTTCTATTGCTTCTTCTAGTGAGGATACTGCAAAATAATTAATGCCACCTTCTTTCAAAGCATTTACTATTTTGATTCCATGGTGATATGCATTATTTTTTACTACGCCAATATAATATTGATAATCTGGATATTTTTTAATTATTTCTTTTGCATTCTTTGTTAGCTTGTTATGGTCAATTTTAGCATATGTTTTTCTATACATTTCCACATCATTCCTTATTTATTCATTATAGCTAATTTCACTGATTTTGCAAAGGCAGAATGTGAAATTATCCTTTTGGCTTTTCTAAATTTCTTTTTTTAAATATTTTTTTGTTGTTTTTAGGTTAATTGGTGATTTGATTTTTTGTTTTCTTTCTTTATAATGTAGTTTATGAATTTAGATGAATTTCAACAAAGAGCGGCATATCAAAACGATAAGTATTCGCTGATTATTGCTGGAGCAGGTACTGGGAAAACCTTTACTTTGCTTGGAAGAATCCAATATTTAATCCAGAAACAACATTTAAAACCAGAAGAAATATTAGTTATTTCTTATACCAATGAAACAGTAAATGATTTTAAAAAGAAATCTTTAAAGTATCTTGGCTTTGAAGTACCAACTTTCACCTTCCATAAGCTAGCTAAATATTTACTAGATAAAGCAAATTTTGCTTTTCGTTTGTGTGATGAAAAAATGGTGGATTATATTGCTGAAGAATTCTTATTTGGGTATTGTTATAATAATTCTTTATTAAAAAAATTGGTTTTAAGATGTCATTATCCATTTGGAATTGGGAGTTTTGATCGATTGATTGATCAAGGAGAGGTTATTAAAATCAAAAAGATGATAAAACAATTTGTTCTTATTTGTTCCACTAAAAATTATGGATGTAATGAATTTAATGCATTTTATCAAAAAGTGAAAGGTAAAGATCAGGCTTTTTTGACATTATGCTTTCTCTTTCATACTCTTTATCAATCTGAAAAAATTAGTCAAGGTTTTCTTGACTTTGATGATTTGATTCAAGAAGGAATGAATGTGATTGAGCAAATTAAATGCTTTCCATTTCGACATGTATTAATTGATGAATTTCAAGATAATTCTTTTATCCGTATTTCTTTTTTAGAAAAAATGGTAAATCATTTCCATATGCACTTTACTGCAGTGGGAGACGATTGCCAATCTATATATCGTTTTAGCGGAACTGAGTCTAATTGTTTTTTAATTTTATCTTCTTTTTTTCCTAATATTAAGCGTTATTATCTTAAATATACTTATCGTAATAGTCAGGAATTAATTAATATTGCTAATGCTTTTGTTTTGAAGAATCCTTCACAAATCAAAAAAGATATATGTTCTTCTCTTCATACTACTCAACCAATTGAAATTTTATATTATTTTAGTACAAAGAAAATTTATTCGATTATTCAATATATTCTTCAACAGGGGAATCAAGATATATTAATACTATCTAGAAATTCTTTTGATTGGAAATATTATTTTTCTGGTCAAGACATTTATTGGACTGATAAGACACATTTTCATCTTAAGCAATTTTCTGGTGTGACTTTTACTTTTATGACTGTCCATCAGTCAAAAGGATTAGAAGCTCAAAATGTTATATTGCTACACGTTTGCGATGCGCTTTATGGATTTCCTATTCAAATTAAAACACCAAAATGTTTTCGATTTATATTTCATCCAGATGCTGTCCCTTTTGAAGAGGAAAGAAGAATATTCTATGTTGCTTTAACTCGAACTAAAGAAAAAGTTTATATTTTAACTTCTATTTTTGCTCCTAGTCCATTTGTACAAGAACTATTAAAAATTGCTAAAAAACAAATTAAAACTAAAATATTTTAAATAAAAAAACAATCCGAAGATTGATTTATATATATAAGCTTGACTAAGTCTAAGAAGATTTCATATGGTGGCTCCAGCGGGAATTGAACCAGCGACACAAGGATTTTCAGTCCTCTGCTCTACCGACTGAGCTATGAAGCCAAAAATAATGGCGGTTCCGAAGGGATTTGAACCCTCGATCTTCTGCGTGACAGGCAGACGTGATAGACCACTACACTACGGAACCAAAATTGGTTGCGGGAGAAGGATTCGAACCTACGACCTTTGGGTTATGAGCCCAACGAGCTACCAGACTGCTCTATCCCGCGATGTAAAATTATTTGGCGGAGGAAAAGGGATTCGAACCCCTGCGCCGCTTTCACGACCTGTCGGTTTTCAAGACCGATCCCTTCAACCAGACTTGGGTATTCCTCCATCACTTTTTGTAACAACAAACACATTATAACATGAAGATTTTTTTGATGTCAATGTAAAGTTGCGACAAATGTAAAAAATTAAAACATTTTCTTTCTCTTAAGTTTAAACATTTTAAAACTCGAACCAATTTGATTCGAGTTAATAGTTATTATGGGGCCCAAAAGAGAGAAGTACAACAACTTTTTTATATATTTAATTTTAATTCAATTTGTTTCATTTCCTCAGTACTTATCAAATTGGGATCATATTTTATGTTTATTATGATTTTCTCACGATTTTCATATTTTTTAAATAAATAATCCTCATTAAAATTCCCTTTAGCCATTTCTATTCCTTCTATTTCAAACAAATCATCTATAGCACCTTTGTAACAGTATTCACAACAAAGATCATCTCTAGTTATTGTATAATTAGATGTTTCAAATTTTGGATACTTATTAAAAGAAAGTAGAGAAGGAATTTTTGTAATATTTAAAAACAATGTAATTTCCATTTTTATTATTTTGGAAGTTATTAAACTAGAATCATATTTTAAATAAATGTCTAGTTGTTCATCATTTTTAATTTCAACATCTAAAATTCCTTTTAAAGACATTAAATATTCTTTTAGTTCTTTATGTCCCCAATTATCAATTACAATAGTTAATTCCGACATACTTATAATCCTTTCCTATATTGACTATATGTCAATATACAAGTGTGTTTACTAAATTGTCATAATTTAGTTTATATTTATTGCTATATAGCTATTAATTTATTATAATTGAAGTAGGGAAACTTAATTGTTGAGTGCTTGCCAACTTTCTTATGAAAGGAGGCTTGATATTATGAAGAAAAAAGATTTATTAATCTCATTTCTAATATTAATAATCATTTTATTAATAGTCTCTTTAATGATTCTATCTATAAAGAAATAGCACTCAATCTAGCATAGATTAAGTGCTTAACCATTTACAGGTAAGTACTCAACTCGCCAAAGTTAAGTATTCCCTTTTTTATTTTATGCAAGTTTCCTTGACAAATACATAGTATCATAAAAACGACTTTTTTACAAGTCGTTTTGTTATTTTAACTCGAAGTTCGAGTTTCCTATCAATCTGGTGCCCAAGGCCGGACTTGAACCGGCACGGGCTTTAACACCCGCAGGATTTTAAGTCCTGTGCGTCTACCTATTCCGCCACTTGGGCATTTAAAGGCACCATTGCCTAAAATTTCTTTAGACGTTTTTTATTATAAACTATAAATCAATTCTGGTCAATTCTTTTTGAAATAAAAATTTATATTAATCTTTTATTTCTTCCATTTTTTCCTTTATCCAAATTGGCAACATTCTTTTTAATTCAGAAAAATTTATTTTTTTCATTTCTGATTTTTTTAGACTTTTAATTGATAATCTTGTTCGTTTCATTTGATTATCAACCTCTAAAACTTTACAAGTTATTTGAGATCCGAGTGTAGCATAAGAGTTAATGTCATGAACAAATTTTTCTGAAATCTCTGAAATGTGAATCATTCCATTATATCCATTTTCTAAATTTACGAAAATTCCATATTTTTCAATACCACTTACAGTTCCTTTGACTATTGTTCCTGGCTTTAAGAATTCTTCCATTTTTACCACCTGTTATTAATTATAACATTTTTTCCTTTACTTCGCATTTTTTTCATTTTATAATTTTTCTAGGTGAATTACTGTGGAAATTAATGAAAATAAAAGATCTATAGAACAAAGAATAATTGATGTTATTGAGGAAATACGTCCCTTTTTAAATATGGATGGAGGAGATATTTCTTTTGTGAGATATGAGAATGGTTTAGTTTATATTAAATTGCTTGGTGCTTGTGCTCATTGTATAGCACAAGATGAGACAATTAATAATGGAGTCTTATTGATGTTACAGGAACATATTCCAGAAGTAAAAGATGTTATAAATGTACTCTTATAACATTTTTTCTTTTGATAACCAGTCGATTTTTTCGATTGGGACTTTTTTAGAAATTTCTATAAAAATTTTATTTAAAAATGTTTCATAATTTTTGGCTTTTCTTATGTAAGTAATTAGTTCTTCTTCTGCGGCTTGTTTATTCATAATTTGTTCATAAATGTCAAAATAGTAGGATGGATATAATAGTCTTCCAAATAGCATTTGGTATTCAAATTGGGTAAGATTTTCCACATCCAAGTATGTTTTTATTTCTATCCAAGCTTCCTTTTCATTTATAAAGAATGCTTTTTTTATGTATTCTACTACGTCTCTTATTTTTAAATCAAATATAAATGTTAAAGGATTTAAGTAATCTTTTGAAAAATTAGGAAAATGTATTCTTTTGTGACTTAAGGTAATGGTATAACCATTTGGTATATTAGCCTTTTGAATTGTGTTATTTACATAACTAATAGCATTTTCTGCTAATCCAATATAGTAAGTTAAACTATTTAAAACAACTTTTTTTTCTTTTCCTAGTTCTCTTATTTGATATTCAAAGTAATCAATTTTTTTGCTCCACAGTTCTCCCCATTGATTTCTATATAGATCACTTTTATTTTTTAATAAATGAAGAGAATTCTCAATATTTCTAATATCTATAATGTTGTATTCCTTATTTGGATTTTCTTCAGCTTTTAGTAAAATGTAATTTGTGTCATTTATTTGGGTTATCAATTTGTTTTCTTTATTTAATATAAATGTATGGACTGGAATAGACATTTTTTTCAATTCTTGACATATTTGATATATATCTTCTAATTCTTTTGTACTTCGAAAAAATGGATACATAAAAAAATAATTTTCATTTTTTTGAAAATAGTATTCATCATTTTGCTGTTCAATTTTATCTATTTCTATGTTGTAGTGAAATTTAATCATATCTTTCATCATAATCACTACTTTATAATATGAAAAAAAGTTTAAGATTATTTCTTAAACTTACGCAATATTTTTTTGCAGTATTCTGCTTGGATCATTTTCTAATGTTCCTCCACCATTTACTTCATCCGTTATTTGCTGTTGACGTTGCTGTTGGATTGACATTATTTGAGCTGCAGCTTGAGTATCTTTTAGTACTTCACGAGATTTCTCTAAATTTTGATTTACTTCAGTTTCCAGAATTTTTATTTTTTTTTTATAATTATTTAGGTCTTCTATTACTTTATCTAAACGATCTTTTATTTCTTTTAATTCTGGATCCATTTCGTTTTCTTCTGTTATTAAAGTATTTTTCAAAGAGTTTTCAGGTTCTAA
The DNA here is from genome assembly GCA_910585915.1 of uncultured Bacilli bacterium. Classification (GTDB taxonomy): domain Bacteria; phylum Bacillota_I; class Bacilli_A; order RF39; family UBA660; genus MGBC162267. The sequence continues at coordinate 22,144 of CAJUGF010000011.1, forward strand.
ATTGAGTTCAACTGATTCTGTTGGAGATACAGTTTCTGATTCTAAATTTGGCACAGAGCTTGAAAGATCAATTGCACTTTCCTCTTTTGGCTGTTCTATTAAAACTTCTTCCTTTAATGGTTCTGTCTCCATTATTGCTGGAGTTTCTTCAATGACTTCTGGTTGAGTTATTGATGATTGTGGTTCTGCTATTACGTTTTCTTGTTGGTTGATTGCCATCTCTATTGGTTGTTGTGTGATAGTATTATTTTCTGCAGATGCAGGATTTGGATTTATTATTGTGTTTTCTATTGCAGGCTCCACTTTTGGTTCTTCTACTGGAGGTACTACTTCTGGGGTCATAACGATCTCGTTATTTGCTGTTGGAACTTGATAATTATTTTTATAAAAATCTTTCATTGCACTTATATTATTTTCTTTTACTGCAAGCTGTTTTCCTTTTTTCTCTTCGGTTACTGCGACTTCTGCTTTTTTCATTAAAATTAATCTAGCCATTATAGTACACCTGCCACTTCTGCTTTATTATTAATAATGTCTATAATTGTCTTTTTTACTTCACTCCAAGCTTCTTCATTATTAATTGGTTGAAATAATCCGTTTTGCTCCCAATAAAATTCTAAAACGTAATTTGCGCCATTCATTTCTCCTGTATCTACTGCTAATACTGGAATATTTTTGATATTTGGGCGGTCGTCATCTAACGATTTGAAAAAGCATATAATCTTTTTTTCTACTTTTTCACCGCTCGGAGACACTAATATCACTTTTTCATCCATTTTACATCCCTCTATTCTTTTATGATTATAACAAAAAGGATTTTTGTTTTCAATCTTTAATTTTTGCTAAGATGAAATAACTGCATCCAAAAGCACAATTTTTTTTCAGATACTCATCTACTTTATCAATATCATTGATTGGTTTAAAATTTTTATTTGTTTTACTATTAAATCCTTTTAGTCGTAATTTTCCATATGCCCAATCTCCAACGATATAGTCATATGTATTAAAGTAGTCTGTTATTTTTTCTTTTAATACTTCTTCATCTACTGCATTTTTATGGTCTTTTAACACATGATAATATATTTGATTTATTTCTATTTCTTTCATTTTATCCCCCTAAAATTTTTACAGTAATGGCAAATAAAGTCATCATGATAGTCGCAATTACACTGAGCAACAGTAGCATATCAACATATCCGTTTCCCGTGGTTATATTGGATCCATATTGTTGATAATATGCTACTGCTTCTTTTAATCGTTCTGTTCTTTTTGGATCTTCTGGTTCGATCTTAAAAAAAGATAAGATTTGTTTATTTAATTCATCTAGTGTTGTTTCATCCATTTGAGCTATAGATTCTAATGTATAACCTAAAACATTGTATGCTTCTGGAATAAGTGTATTTCTTTTATAGGGTTTTAGTTCAAATTGATGATTTGACTCAAATAGTTTACTTTGCCAATATCGATCTAATATAATTGGCTCATTTGTGTTATTAGAAATTTCTTGCTGAATTACTGGATTTGTATTACTGCTTAAATATAATAATTTTTGAAATTTTTGGGTGTCATCTTCACTAATATTTATTGTTTTTTTACGATAGAAATACATATCTATTAAATTTTTTTCAATATTTATAAAGTATGGATTAGGAAACTTATTTATTTCTTTAGCATTGATATAATTTTGTAAATCCGCTTTGAATTGTTGTAACTTATTTATTGGAAAGCCAAATTTTGTTAAGTTGGCATCTAGTCCTCCCATTCGACTTTCATTGTTGGTACGATAAGGATTAATAATGTCTAATTCTCCATATATGGCAATTAAGCTCCTAATTACTATTACTTGGAATGCCGAAAAATCAGGATGATCTCCTGTTTGTTTACTTGAAATATACATATTGATTGCATCAGTAAATGCTTGGTTTATAAAGATGTAATCTTTCATATTTTTCCACCTATTATAAGTATAACACAATATTCATTCAAGAGGAACATTTAAAATGTTACTTTTTGTCTCATAAAGGCCACCATAATAAGATGGTACCTCTCCACTGATAACTTCTGCACCAATTAAAATCTCATATTTTAATTCATTAGTTTGATATGTAACAGGTGATGTAATTTCATGTGTTATTGACACATCAACATACACTTCAATTAATACATTATTAATTCCATAATTTTGTACTCTTGTTTTTAAATTAGTTAATAGTGTTCCTATAAATTTTACTTTTATAGGAATTTTTGGCCCTAAATTGGTTAGAAATATTTTTTCACTAGCTGCACCTATGGGAATACTCATAATTAATCCATCTTCTAAATCTGTTAGTTCTTCATCATAGTATTCAATTTTTTTGTTTCCTGATTCAATTGCTTGGTAATCATTTTTGATACGCTTTGTTAAGGAATTTATAATTTTATAAGCATTTTTCATATTATAGCTTATATTTATGATTTCATTGTCTTTATTTTTATTTAATGTAAAAAGATTATTTATTATTTCATCATCAATTTCTTTTAGCGGTGAGTAATCATTAAATAAATTATAAGTCATTTTTTCAATGTTTTTGGATGCTATTTCTATTAGTTTGGGAGTTATTTTTTCATTTACTTTTGTTAAAAAATACCAACAAAAAAAACAAATCAAAATGAAAGTTATTCCTATTAAGATGGAATTTTTTCTTTTTTTCTGATTTGTTTTTTTTAGTTTGATTGTTTTCATACTTTCATTTTATGCTTTTATTTTAAAATAATCCAAGTTTTAATACACCATTTAGTAAAACAACAATGCCAACAATGAACGCTATTACTACTAATACAATCAAAATATTGATAATAATTTTACTTGATGCCATGTCTTCTTTTAAATCATTAAAGTCATCGAAGTCGCTTTGTGTGAATGACAGACTATTGGTATAGAAGGAATCATTAATTTTTTCCTTTTTTTCTGATTCTGTTTCTGTCGTTATTTCTTTTTTAATATCTAAGGAGTCTGTTATTTCTTGAGCACCCATAATAACTGTATTTTCGTCTCCTTTTAAGTCCGTTAAAATGTCTAAAGGATCTAAACTTGCTTTTGTATTTTGAAGTTCGTTTGCAGTAATAGTATTGATTAGACTTAGAAGTTCTTCTTTGTTTTTTTCATCTGCTGCTTTGCTTTCTTTTTCTTCTTCAATATCAAGATTTTTTAAAATATCATATTGTGTATCACGAATTTTTTTTAAGCGTTCTTTTTCATAGTCAACTTCTTTTTCTTCTCTAGCTTTTTCTAAAATACGATTAATATCATATTCTCTGGTTTGTTCTATTTCGTATGGTTCATCTTCAATTTCTGGAGCAAGCTTCACTTGACTTCTTTTTGACACTCCATGATAATTTTTTTCTAGTATTTCTTTAATGCGTTCAATGTTTACTGAATTGGAGTCATTTTCACCAATTACTTTTGCATTGCTGGTAAGATTGAAATCATTGATGTCACTGTTGTTTATTTCTTTATATAGGTTACTATTTTTACTTGTGCGTTTTTGGACGTACGTTTCATTTTCATCATAGTACTTTTCCATTCTGCTTTTCACAATGACCCCTTCCTTTCATCATTGATGATATCATATTTTTGGGGGTTTGGGAATTGATTTTTTTAAACATTATTAATATAATTGAAGTGAGGTGGATTATGAAAAAAATTGTATTAAATGAAGAAGCTTGCATAGGATGTGGAGCTTGTGTAGGAATTGATTCTGAGCATTTCGAATTTAATGATGAAGGGTATTCTTCAGTTGTTTCACAAGAAAATTTAGATTCTCCTGCTTTAGCAGATGCTATAGATGCTTGCCCTGTTGCTATTATTAGTGTGGAAGAGCAGGATGATAATACATCTAATGTAGATATGCAAGATGAGATGGTTAAGAGTGATTGTGAATGCGCTTCATGTGAATGTGAAGAATGTCATTGTCAAGATGAAGAAAATGCGGCATAGTGCTGCATTTTTTATTTTAAAGCGTAAAGTTTTTTTATTTCTTTGATTGTTAATTTTCTCGCTTCTCCTTTTTTTAGTCCTTCTAAATTTAAAAAGGCATAGCTTTCTCTTTTTAATTCTATTACAGGATGATTTATTGTTTCAAATATTTTTTTTACGATGTGATTTCTGCCTTCGATAATCGTTATTTCTATTTTTGATTGATTTTTCTTTTGATTTTTATTGCGAAGTTTTATGCGTACAGGAATTGTTTTTCTTCCATCAATTTGAATTCCCTTTTTTAGTTTTTGAAAGTCTTCTCCATCTAATATTCCCTCAACTTTAGCTATATATGTTTTTTCTACTTTGTTTTTAGGATGCATGAGAATGTTTGCAAGTTTTCCATCATTTGTAAGTATTAGTAATCCTGTTGTATCATAGTCTAGTCTTCCAACAGGATAGATTCTTGTTTTTGTAGGAATTAAGTCTACGACTGTGGTTCTATTGTGTTCGTCAATAACAGAAGATATAGTATGTTCTGGTTTAAATAAAAGATAGTATTCTTTTTTTTCTTCTTTTAGTAGATGATTTTCAATTTCAATGCTATCACTCTCTTCGACTTTGTATCCTAGTTCCGTTATGATTTGACCATTTACTTTCACTTTCCCTTTTTGAATTAATTCTTCTGCTTTTCTTCTAGAAGTGTAACCACTATTTGCTATTTTCTTTTGTAATCTTTCCATGTTATCCCTCTTTTATTTCATCATCTATTTCAATATCATAATAGATTAATTTCTTTTTCATATTCTTCGATTCCTGTTTTAAAATCTCGTTTCCATTCTCTAGGTGCCTTACTAAAAAACTGCAAAGTTTTTTTATTTCTAGGGTGTTTTAGTTTTAGAGTTGAAGCATGTAGTGCTAATCTACCATATGGATTTTTGTTACTTTGATATTTTTTATCTCCTAAAATTGGATGCCCAATATTTGCAAATGCTACACGTATTTGATTTTTTCTTCCCGTTTCGATGTTAACTTTTATTAAAGTATAGGTATTTGCTTCTTCTAATACTTCATAATTTGTGATTGCTTTTTTTCCTTTTTGAGGATTTTTGGTATCATATACTTGGAGTGTCTTGGATTCTTTCAAATAGTTAATTAGGGTGTCTTTTTTTCTTTTAAATTTTCCTTCGACGATCGCAAGATATTCTCTTTTTTGAGCTAAATTTTCCCAATTTGACTGTAATGATTTTTTTAACAATTCATTTTTAGCAAAGACTACAATTCCAGAGGTATCTCTATCTAAACGATGAACGATAAAAATTTTATTTTTAGGATTTTGTTTTTTTACATACATGCTAGCTTCATAATATAATGTGTGTTCTTTTTCTTTTTCGGTCGCAATAGTAAGTAATTTTGGTGGCTTATTAATCACTAGCAGTTCTTTATCTTCATAGATGATGTCCATTTTCTTCTTTGGCATTTTGTTCACTCATTTCTATTATATTATTAAATCCCATGGATACAGCAATAAACTCCTTAGTTTCTGGATCTTGTAGTTTCCAAATAATGTCTTCTATTTCTTCAGGATATAAGTATGCAAAAACGTGTTCATTGTAGTAAGGATCACCGATTTCTAGTGTTCCTCTTACTAAATCATCGTCACTTGCTTTTTTTGAAAGTGAGTAGCCACCATTATAAGCGCGAATTCCTTGATGAACATTTAAATCACATTTATAGGTACAGTATGCTAAATAAGCCATTGCTATGTGAATATTTTGATTATTGTTTTTCATCAAATCAGCGAAATAGTAAATGTTGTATCCCTGTGTTTCTAATTCTTTGCTTTCTTCCAATTGTTCTTGGTATCTTTTTAGGGCTGCTTTGTAGGAAGATATTTCTTCAAATGATTCTCTTTCTGGCATGTCTCGAACAATGTATATTTTTTCTTCTTGAATTCTATTTATATACTCTTCTTCACTTTTGCAAATAATGGGAATGTTTATTTTTTCTCCACAAATATTTCTTGTTAATTGTCCTACATTTTCGAATATATCATCTGGTCTTTCCTGTGTAATTAATGCTGCTGCAATTGATTTTGGTATTCCATATCGATTGGCATAATAACAGATTTCTGTTCCTAAAACAGTGTCTGTTTCTATTCTTTTTTGCAAGTTTTCTTTTGGTTTTACCATAACATTAGTGTCTTGAATACAAAACTCTGTAATTTGAGGATCAGCAGTTGTCTGATTTTCTTCTTCTTTTTTTGGAATGGCGAATTTACTTTTTTCTAATTCAAATTCTTCTAAAGTTTCTATAGTCAGGTTGCTATTTTGTTTTTCTGTTATTGTTCTTGTAAGTGTTAGAGCAGAGAATCCTATTCCAAGAGAGATCACAGCAGGAGCTAATATTTTACGGGCATTTGGACTAATGATTTTACCTTTTTTGGTTTTCAGTTTTTTCTTTGATGTTTTTGGAACATTTTTCTTTTTGTCAACTGGAAATTCTATAATACTATTTTCTTTTTTTATTTCAATGTATTTGTCATTTTCATATTTAAAGAAGTAACAATTTCCTGATTTTCCTTCTACTATCGTTTTGTTTGGATTCATAGAAACGATTTTTGCTTGTGGTTCTTCTATTTTGCTAATCAATTCTTTTAGCTGTTTGAACCTTAGCTGAAGGTCTTTGGAGTTCTGCTCTTTTCTTACTGAATTTTGTTGTGACATATTATTCCTCCCAATAGTTTTCTAATTGTTTTATGATATTTTCTAATTCTTTTTCATCTTTTATATCTACTAATTCTATAGAATTATTTTCTGGACTATAGCTAGATATATAAAGAATTTCTTCTCCTTCTTCGTCTGTTGTATGATCTGTATATACAATATAACTTTTTTTATATTCTTCTAAATAAAATTTTAATATTGCTTCGCATTCTATTGTCCCTGTTTCCGTTTCTAATTGAAATGTTTCTTTTCCCATATTGATTCACCTATTTTATTATATCATAGTCTTTTTATTTTTTAGATTATTTAAAAACCATAAATCTGTATGTTTCAAATTTATGGTTATTTTTATTGGTTTATAAGATGTTCTACAGCTTTTAGAACAGCTATACGTCCATATTCATAAGTAAGGGATCCCTGCTGATATGCAATATACGGTTCTCTTAAAGGTCCATCACAAGATAATTCTATGGAAGATCCTTGAATGAAAGTTCCTGCTGCCATTATAACTTTATCATCATACCCTGGCATGGCATCTGGTATGGGCAATACACTTGCATCAATTGGGGAAGACATTTGGATTCCTTCACAGTATTTGATTAAGTTTTCTTTGTTATGAAATATTATATTTTGAACAATATCTACTCTTTCATCATTTACTTTTGGTTCTACTTCAAATCCTATTTTTTCTAAAATCGCACTGGTTAGCACTGCAGTTTTTAAGGAACTTTTGACAATATTAGGAGCAAAAAATATACCTTTTAAAAAGTCGCGATTCACACCAAGAGACGGTCCTACTTCTTTTCCTTCCCCTGGTAATGTTAAGCGTTCTGCACATAGTTTAATCAAGTCTTTTCTTCCAACCACATAGGCACCATTTGGGGCCATTCCACCACCTAAGTTTTTGATAAGGGATCCAACACAAATATCTGCACCCACTTCGATTGGTTCTTTTTTATTCACTAATTCACAGTAACAATTATCTACCATAATAATCGTTTGGGGACTAATTTGTTTGATTATTTTGATGATGTTTTCTAATTTTTCAATGGAAATGCTTTTTCTTGTTGAGTACCCTTTTGATCTTTGAATTTCAATTACTTTTACTTGATTGTTTTTTAAATATTTTGTTATTTTTGGAACGTCAAATTCATCGTTTATTAAGTCTATTTCGTCATATTTTATTCCAAATGATTTTAAGGAGCTTCCATTTTCTTTAATACCAATGACTTCATGAAGGGTATCATATGGAGTACCTGTAATTGATAAAAGAATGTCATTTGGTCGCAAAAGAGCAAATAGTGTTACGGATAAAGCATGAGAACCAGAGATGAACTGATTTCTTACTAGAGCATCTTCTGACTTAAAGATACTTGCATAGACTTTTTCGATCGCATCTCTTCCAATATCTCCATAACCGTAACCTGTGGTACTATTAAAATGTATTTCTGAGATATTATTTTTCCAAAACGCATTTAATACTTTTTCGCTATTGAATGCACATATTTCATCAATTTTGGCAAATGGTTCTGTTAAAGAGTCTTTAATCTCGTTATAGATATTCATTACTTCGCTTTTCATCATTTTCTCCTATTCTTTAATTGTTCAAATTTAAATGTATTTGATTCTTTGATGATTTTATCTTATTAAATTAATCATCAATTAAACATATTTTCTTTCCTTGTCTACTTTAGTTCCATTTCATTTTTCCTATAAATACCATCCACCATCAACACGAATGATTTCATTATTAATATATTTTGCTTCGTCAGTGGAAAGAAAATAAATTACATTGGCGATTTCTTCTGGTTCTGCAAAACGATGGAGAAGGATTTTTTTGTTTTCTTCTTCTATATATTCTTCATCTAGTTCTTGATTCATGTCAGTTTTAGTCCATCCTGGAGCAACAGCATTGACATTAATGTATGGTGCATATTCAACTGCTAAGTTATGAGTTAAAGAAATTAGTCCAGATTTTGATGCATCATAATCAGCACTACAAGGGTAATAAGTATCAAAGGCATTGGTTGAAGTTACATTGATGATTTTTCCTTGTTTTCTTTTATACATTTCTACCCCTATTTTTTTGCTTAACCAAAAAGGTCCAATTAAGTTTGTTCGCAGGGTTGTTTCAAAATCTTCAAATGTTTTATCTTGAAATAAAGAATCTTTGTCTATTCCTGCATTGTTTACTAAGCAATCAATGTGAATGTTTTGTTTTTTAATTTCTTCTAACATAGAATCAATTTCATTTTGGATAGAAATATCTGCTTTTAATGGTATTGCTTTGACATGATATTCTGCTTCTAGATTTTGACATAATTGTTCTGCTTTTTCTTTGTTTTTATTATAATTTACAATTACATTGTAGTTGTGGCTGGCGAAGACTTTTGCACAGGCAGCTCCAATTCCACGACTAGCTCCTGTTATTAAAACTGTTTTTGGCATGTCTATTCCTCTTTTCATGGATTTATTATAACATACTTTGATTTTAAAACTCGAACTCTAAAATAAAAAAGAACAACTAGTCTAAAAATTAAATTGCTCTAGCTCTTCCCCATCAGAATTATAAATTGTAGCATCTGCTTCTTTTATATATAACACTTGGAAGTCTGGATTATCTAGCGTATAACCAGCTTCTTCTGCCCAATCGAATTCTTCGATAATTGCTTTCTTAGCTTCGATGTTATTACTATCATCAATTAATTTGCAATTGATTCTCATCCAGTTTTCGCTATCATATGCAACAATACAAACATTATTGTTTTTTTCAATTTGCTTTGATACATTTTTTTGCTTATTTGTTAATACCTATATTTTTTCTTCAAATAAAACTGGATCTCCAAATGGTCTGCAACTCGGTTTATCTCTATCAATTGTTGATACGTAATTTACTTCTAATTTTTTTAAAAATTCAAATGTTTCTTTCAAACTTGCCACTTCTTTCTTTTATAGTAATTCATATTCTTTTTCTTTATATCCGATTATTATTTTATCTTTTGTTATAAGAATTGGTCTTTTAACTAACATTCCATTGCTTGCTAAAAGCATTAGCTGGTCTTCTTCACTCATTGTTGGTAATTTTTCTTTTAAGTTTAATTCTTTATAAAGTAGTCCACTGGTGTTAAAAAACTTTTTTAATTCAAGATTACTTTTCTGCCACCAACTTTTTAATTCTTCAACATTTGGATTGTTTTCTTTGATGTCTCTTAATGTTACTTCTATGCCTAATTCTTTGATTTTTTGATAAGCTTTTTTACAAGTACTACATTTTGGATACCACATAAATAGATTCATAACTTCCTCTTTTCTTTCTCCATATTATAGCACATAGACATCTTCTTTTTTTGAAAAACATATTATTTAATGGTGAGATATATGAAATGTCCCATTATAGGAATACTTGGACGTGTCGATGTTGGTTCAAAGTCTTCAATTTTTTTATATGAGGAATATCGTATTGCTATTTTAAAATCTGGAGGAATTCCCTTACTCATCTTACCTCCTTATTTAGATAGTGCTGTAAATCACTCGACTTTTTCAATGGATGTGTATGAGGAAGAAAAGAAAATACTTGAACACACTTTAGAACTTTGTGATGGATTTTTGTTTCCAGGCGGAAGTTCTTGGTATGGATTTGATCAGTATGTGTTTGAGTATGCTTGTCATCATGATAAACCTGCTTTGGGAATTTGTCTTGGAATGCAATTAATGGCGAATGCTCCTTTTTTTCAGGATGCTAATTCGGATCATACGAAAAAAATTGAATCTTTTATTGAACATCAAAGTGAATTAATGCATGTTCATTCGATTCATTTATTTTCTAGTAAATTAAAAGATATTTTGGGTAATGATAGTATTTTAGTTAATAGTAGGCATTCTTCACAAGTTCAGCTTTCTTCTTATTTTCATGTTTCGTCGGTTTCTTTGGATGGCATTATTGAAAGCATAGAAATACCCAATCAAAAATTTATGATTGGGATTCAATGGCATCCAGAAACTTTGTTCGAAAAAGATATTTCTTCTCAAAAAATTTTTAAAGCTTTTATTGATGCTTGTCTTTGATTTTATTTTTGGTCGTTAATTACACCATTGATTAAATTTAAGTCGGATGGAACTATATATGGAATATTTGCTAGATGGAATATGGCAAGTGGGAGAACAGCTCCAAGTCTTGCACCATCCATCCATTTAGGATTTTGGGGCATTAAATCATATAGTTGTTCTAGGGTGTATTCAAAGAATACTTTTTTGGAAGCTTCCACATAATTTTCTGTGCTGATCATATATTTGTGAATTCCATCTTGAAATAATGTGTTTTGTTCTAGTGGGAAGTTTGTTAGTAATTCAAATCGTTCTTCTCCACCTGTAAAAATAGCACAGTCATAGTCTTTTTCAAATGTTATTTCTTCTAATCTGTCACGAACAAAGTCTTCTACTTCTTCCACTGATACTTTAGAAATACTTTCGTTGGCTTTTGGAAATTTATTTAGTAAATCAGCTACACCAATGGTTAGATTTTGCCTTTTCGTAATTTTATTTTGTTCAAATGTGACAAGTTCTGTTGTTTTGCCACCCATATTGACGACTAGTACTTTTTTATTGTTGTAATCATTTTTCATGGCAGTTCCTAAGTAATAGTTTTCAATTCCATGACTAATGATATTAAAATGGAGATCTAAGGTATCATTAAATATTTTGACCATTTCTTGTTTTTTCATTGGACTTAATTCACGAAAAATTCCTGTTACAAAGATGTGGGTATTTTCGTATAATAAATGATATTTTTCTTTTAATTCTTTAAAATAATTTAATAATTCTGTCTTGTTTTGTTCACTAATTCCTTCCGTTTTTGAAAAATCATTTTTAAAGTAAATACTATGTTCTTCTAATAGTTTTAAGTTATCATTCCAAACGTATACTTTAATCGTAGAGGAACCTAAATCAATATAATATTCTTTCATTTTTATCACCTAGATTTATTATACCATGCTTGGTTCTTTTTCTAACTCAATAATTTCTTCACTTAAAATGGAATATAAATATAATGAAATTGGTTTGTTGGTTTTGGTTTCTATGTAAGTTTTATAACCGCTTAATTGATTTAAGTATGATTGGTCAACAAGATGATTCAGTTTGTAATCCAATATCATGATTTTAGTTGGGGTTTCTATTAATAAATCGATGATACCATGATATTCTTTTTGTTTTTCTTCATAAATGAATTCATATTCTTTTTGGATTTTGTGGTTTTTGTTTTCTTGAATAAAGTCAGATTCAATGAAGTTCTGAATCTTTTTTCTTAGGAATTTGTTTTCAATGAATTCATATTTTGGATTTTGGAAATCGATACATTCTAGATATTCATGCATTTTTAATCCTAATTGAATATTTTGATAATCTTCTTTGGTATTTAATTCTATATTGTTTTTTGAAAATTTTAGTTGTTCTTCTTCTTTTGATTCGAAATGAAGTTCTTCTACTTTTATGGGTTGGGTGTTTGATGCTTCAATTTCTAGTTTTCTTGCATCAAATAAGTAATCTTTGGTTAGATTTAATTCATCCAAATTTATATGTGTTTGAAAATCTTTTAAGTGGTTCCAGATCATGTATAAAAAATCTCCTAAGGAACGGCATTCTATTTTGGTATTGATTTCTTTTTCTTTGTTTGGAAGAACAAAAATCATTTTTTCTTTGGCCCTTGTCACTGCGACATAAAAAAGGCGTATTTTTTCTGATATTTCTTCTTTGATATAGTTTTGCTTTATTAATTCTTTTAGGAAACAAGTATAGATTCCTTCCTCTTTTAGAGGTGTTAAAAAACCATAAGTAGAGTCATACAAGAATCGTTCTTTGACATCTCTAATATTAAATTTTTTGGATAATCCACTAAAGTAGCAGATGGGATATTCTAATCCTTTTGATTTGTGAATGGTCATGATGGTCACACTATTTTCATCTGTTTCTTCAGTGCTGAACCGAATTGGCATGTCATCTTTTTGAATCCTATTTAAAAAATCATAGAAGCTTAAGGAATCATTGGCAGATTCTCCATATTCTTTGGCAAGCTCTTTGATATGATTTAGAATTATCATATTTTCTTTGATATTTCCAATCTTTATTATTTTTTCATAGATATTTGTTGCGGTATAAAGCTCTTCTATCATTTCTGGAAGGGTTTTGATTGAAAGACTTTGAATGTTTTCTTTTAGTTGTTCATAAATTTTATTTTGATACCAGTTACAAGTTGTAATAATTTCATAAATCGTTTGATCAGATAATTCAAATAAGAAGCTTCTAGCAACACTAGTGAAGGAATATTCGAAAATTTTCGCAAAGTTTTTGGTGTAGTAAGAGTTTATTACATTTATTAGATTGGTTATGGTTACAAAAATAGTAGAATCGTTTAATTTCTCATCTTTTTGAATGTTTAAGGGAATATTTTTTTCGTTAAATACTTGTTTATATAGATTAAAGTTAGTACTTCGATCCATTAGTATGACAAAGTCTTTATAGGTGGCTTTATGAACACAATTTTCATCTTTGTCATATAGCAAATAACCATGTTTTATTTTGTTTTGGATATCTTTGGCGATGATAAATGCTTCTATTTCTTCTTCTTAGATCGGAAGAGCGTCGTGTAGGGAA
>CAJUGF010000012.1 GCA_910585915.1 uncultured Bacilli bacterium
CTATATTTTTTATTAAATAAAAAGACTATTGAACTTATTTGTCAACAGTCTGAAACGGGATTCCCGTTTTAAATTTTTTAATTACTTATTCACAATTTTCTTTTCAACCAAATGTACAAATTCATATAGTAAGAATGACATAATTACTAATATCACAATTCCACTCATCACAATATTTAAATTAAAAACTTGAGTGCCATAAATAATCAAATATCCTACACCTTTTTTACTAACTAAAAATTCACCCATAATAACGCCAATTAAAGTCATGGAAATATTAAGCTTTAATGATGAAATAATACAATTTTTAGAGCTTGGAATCACTAAATAAAATAACGTCTGTAATTTATTAGCATGAAACGTTTTCATAAGCTTTAACTGATTGTTATCAGTACCTAAAAAACCATTATAAATATTGATAATGCTGACAATCAAATTAATAAGAAGAGCCATTACAATAATTGATTTAGTATTTGCACCTGTCCAAATGATAATAATGGGTCCTAAAGCAACTTTGGGTAAACTATTAAGCATTGTCAGAAAAGGATCAATAATTTTGGCTAGTAATGGAATTTCATAAAGCAAAATAGCTATAAAGAATCCAATCATAATTCCTAGGGAGAAAGCTAAAATAGTCTCATAAAAAGTTGTAAAAATATGAATATACAAATCTCCAGATATAGCTAAAGTGTGTATCGTGTTGAAAATCTGAGATGGACTAGAAAAAATAAAGGGATTAATAATTTTTTTACTACTTGCATATTCCCATAATCCTAAAAAACTAGTAACTAGTAAAATTTGCACAATGAGCACAAATAGCCGTTTCATTCGAATATGAAATAAAAATTTTCTCTGTTCCTCAGACATTAACATCCAAATCCTTCCATATCAAATCATAATAAGATGCAAATTCCTTAGCCTTTCTATTTTCTATGGGATTACTCTGATTTGATAAAGAAATATCATATACCTTTTTTACAGAACATGGGCGTTTAGAAAAAACATAAACTCTTTGAGACATAGATATTGCTTCTGACAAATCATGTGTTACCATAATAGCAGATTTCTTTTCTGCCTTTAAAATACGATAAACGTCATCACTAACTGCTAACCTAGATTGATAATCCAAAGCGGAGAAAGGCTCATCGAGCAAAAGAATATCTGGTTTTAAAGCAAGTGTTCTTATTAAAGCAACTCTTTGCTTCATTCCTCCCGATAGCTCATTAGGATACTTATCCACAAAATCTTTTAAACCATAAGTTTCCAACAACTTTTTTACATATTCTTTATTTTCAAGAGAATCTTTTTTATTAATTTTTAAACCCAATATCGCATTTTCAAAAATTGTTAACCATGGAAACAATGCATCTGTTTGTAGCATATAACCGATCGTGCAATTTTCTTTTAAAAGAAATGAACCACTACTAGGTTTTTCTAAACCTGATAAAATACTAAGAAGTGTAGATTTACCACACCCACTAGGACCAACAATAGAAACAAATTCACCTTCATGTAATTCCAAGTTGCATAGATCAATTGCTTTAATTTCGCCATTAGGGGTATGATAAATCTTACTTATATTTTGGACTTCTAAAATCTTATTCATGACTAATATTTTGAACTAAATCTTGATATGGTACATATTCTTGAATTAAATCAGCATCAATCATAATATCCTCTAGATTTTGATAGATTTCTTCACTAATATAAGCATTAGGAAGCCAACTATCTGTTTCTTTATAACGTTTTACAATAGTCATTAAATCATTAACAGACGAATCAGGAAATTGTGGAGCAATCACTTTCGCAATTTCTTCTTCATTATGTTCTTTTACATAATTAATTCCTTTTTCCAAAGCTCTGGTAAATTTCTCTAAAACATCTTTATTATTTTCCATGTAACTTTTTTGTGCATAGAAAGCGGTATAAGGAACACTACCAGATTTTTCTCCGATACTAGCAACCACTGTACCATAGCCCTCTTTTTCTAATTTTGTTGCATTTGGTTCAAATAGATTTACATAATCTCCTACACCTGATATAAAACTTCCTGCTAAGGCAGCAAACTCTACTGAATAATTTAAATTAACTTCACTAGGATCAATTCCAGCATTTTTTAAAGCATTTAAGAAATTAAGTGCAGGCATTCCGCCTTTTCTTCCTACCAATACTTCTTTCCCTTTTAAATCACTCCATTGAAAATCCTTATCTTTAGATACAATAAATTGTCCATCTCTTTTGGTAAGACCAGCAAACGTAACTAAATAATCTTCTTCACCACCATTATAAACATAAATAGCACTTTCGGGTCCTGCAAATCCAATATTTACATCTCCTGATAAAACAGCAGCAGCAACTTTATCAGCACCACTTGTCAAAATTAAATCAAGATCGATTCCTTCATCCTTAAAGTAACCATTTTCTATAGCTACATAAAGTGGAGCATAAAAAGCACTATGAGTTACCTCTGATAACTTAACTTGTGTTAATTGGTCAGTATCATTATTATTCTTTTTCCAAAAAGAATAGCCAAATAAAACCAAGACAATGATACAAATACCAACCAATATTTCTAATATAATTTTTTTCAAAAAAATTCCTCCTTTTTGTTCCATGGTATTATATGCAAAAATCGAAAAACAGGTACTCTAAGAAAAAATATCAATTATCAAAAAAAGCTTGTAAAAAGAAGAGATTCATATTAGAATAACAACACAAAAAAAGAGGTGCAAAAATGAATATTGAATTTAAATACAATAAAGAAAATAATAGTTATATGATAACCAATCAAAATGGGAAAATGAAAATTAGAGAATTCCACCCAAACATGCAAGAAATTTTAGTTGAGGAAAATATTATTGAAGAAACAACAGAAAAGCTAAATAGTGCTACCGATCAAAAAAGTAAATATTTAAAAACTCTAGCAGAAATAGTGGAAGCAAAAGAAAACACTAAAAAGTCTTATAAAAGATTACAGAAAAAAATTTTAAAGTGGGGATCTTTAGAATTAATGATTATCATGATGATATACGTATGGTTGGAAGGTGACATTTCACATTTTTTCTCAATAGCAATTTTTGGAAGTACAGCAGTAGGAGCAATAATAGGATATTATTCATGGGTTTCAGCTGGAGAAGCCAAGGATGAGAATAACTGTTTAAATAAACAATATAAAATGGCAGAAGAACAATTAAAAGAAAAAGAAGCCAAAATTTCAGAGCTAAGTCTTTTATTAGAACAATCAGAGCAAAGATTAGAAGAACTGTTAAAAGATTCTAGTAAAAAAGAAACAATCCCTGAAATAAGTACAGAAATAGCTCCAGTTAGTTATCGAACAATATTAGAAAATCGAAAATTAGAATTACAAAGCATGTATCAAAAATCATTAATAAGAAAACCAGAAGATAACAATTATACAATTTAAAAATAGTTCAAAAATGAGAAGAAAAATGAAAAATTAACTTCTCTTTTTTCTTGTAATTTTTAAAATTTTAATTCTTTACAAGCCATTCGAAGTATGTTAAAATGTTCACATAATAAAGGGAGTGGCTATATGAAAACATTGACACCAGAGGTGAATGCTTTACTAGATAAATTATATAATCTCCGTGGGGAAGATAGCGTTATTCTAATAGAAATGGAAAAACAAAAGAAAAAAGCGGAAGAAACAAGAGAAAGAACAACAGAACAAAAGAAAGATTTACAAAAAAAGATTTCTGAATTAGAAAAACTTCACGAAGAATTAGATGAACAAGGTGAAAAATTAAAAGAAGTATTATCTGGAATTCATCGCGAAGAATACAAAACAGTATTAGAACGCTTAAGAATAGATTTCAATCCTACTGCATTAGTGGAAAAACTAGATCATTCATTACCAAAAACTATTGATTCTGTAAAAGAGGATACAAAAAAAGCCGAAGATGAATTAGTAAAAGTAGAAGAAGAAATG
This sequence comes from uncultured Bacilli bacterium, assembly GCA_910585915.1. GTDB lineage: Bacteria > Bacillota_I > Bacilli_A > RF39 > UBA660 > MGBC162267. Next base: position 3,950 of record CAJUGF010000012.1, read on the forward strand.
AATAATGCAATTACAACCATTGAAGAAGTTGGAATTAGAAAAGATGCTGCATTAGGAAATCAAGAAAAATTAAATGAATACTTTGAATTAGCTCTAACGGGTAGAATAAATATTACAAGAGACTCTATTACTTCATTATTAGAACAATTCAAATTTACTGAAGAAGAACAAAGAGAAGCAGCAAAAATATTAATGTTCCCAGAAGATGCTTTATTTGCATATGATGAAAAAATCAAATCAAAAGAAAAATCTGGTAAATCAATTGGCGAAGTAATAAGTGAAGCAAAAACAGCTAGTATGGAAGAACCTAAAATTGAGGAAACAGAAGATCATGCAATGGAAGAAGAAACCCCAGCTAGCATTGATCCAAAAGAAGAAGTAATTTTAACACTAAAAGAAGAAGGAATCGACTATCTAGATTTTAAGGCAGATGAAATTGATGAATTAATTGCTAATTTTGATGCAGAAACTTTACGAAAAAATATTGAATTAATAAAGAAAAAAGGCTTAGGATTAGATATATTCCATAGCAATATAAAATTATTTTATGACTTAGAATTAGCTGAAAAAATAGAAATGCTAATAAAAAATGGTAAAGAAATCATGGATATATATTTAAATCCTGCAGTAGTAATTAAATATAATAAAGAAGAATTAAAAAATAGAATTCTTGATATCAAAGCAAATGGACTTGAACCAAGCGAAGTTCCATTAATGGCATATTAAGGAGGAAGTAAAATGAATTTTAAACGATTAATGAATGAAACTCTTGTGGCCAATAGTGGAGATATGTCAAGAGGTTTAAAAAATCAGTTAACAATAGTGAGTGCTTTTGCAAATGAAGAATTAGAAAAAAAGATGGACTATTTAAAACAAAAAGGAATATCAATCTATACATATACAGGATTAAGAATTTTAGAATTCAGTCTTCCTGATATTCAAGCAATAATTGAAGAGCAAAGTGCTAAAATTGATAAATATCGTGCTAATCCTCAAGAGCTTGTAAAAGATTTAAGAAAAAGAGAAATTACTGTTGGAAACTTAAATTTTAATGGAATGGGAGACATGTAAGAATGAAATTTTTACAAAAAATGAGCTTTACTCAAAAAGATTTAGATTACTTAAATGAAAATGCTTCATTTGTAATGATAGATTCATTAGAAAAGAATAAAAAATTAGTGACTGCCAACCTAAACTATCTAATGGATCTTGGTGTAAAAAACTACCGTGACATATTCTTAGAATATTATGATTTATTTTTACTAGATAATAGTAATTTTACAAGTATTTTTAATAAGTATGATCGTGAAGATTTAGTCGATAAATTAGCAAAAAATGTTGCCATTATTGAATACTTATAAAATAGATACCAAGGTATCTTTCTTTTTTTTATATTTGTGGTATAATCAATATCAGAAAGTGAGTGAAATTATATGAAAAAATTAGCAATCCTAACAGTGATATCTTTATGTTTTATTACAGGATGTGGTGGTACAAAAACAATGGTGTGCACAAGAACAGCAAATCAAAACAATATGGAAATGGATTTACATTATGAAGTAGAATATACTAAAAAAGATGTTAACAAAGTAAAAACAACAGAAAAAATTAAAAGTAGTTCAGAAGCATTATTGGAAACTTATAAAAGTACCATTGAAGCAGCTTATGAACCATATAAAGACATTGAACACTATAATTACAATGTTACGATTGAAGGAGATACACTAATTAGTACAACAGAAATTGATTATGATAAAATCGATACAGAAAAACTATTAGAAGTAGATTCTGCTAATGGAAAATTAATAAAAGATGGAAAAATTAACATCGAAGAATTAAGAAGTGCTTATGAATCATTAGGCGCTACTTGTGAAAACTAAAAGAAAACGCGAAAGCGTTCTTTTTTTTGCCAAGAAGCTTTGATATAATGAATTAGGAAGTAGGGAAAACAAAAAATGGATTATCTAGAAAAATTAAATCCTGCTCAAAAAGAAGCAGTTTTACATACCGAAGGACCTTGTTTAGTAATAGCTGGAGCAGGTTCTGGAAAGACGAAAGTTTTAACAACAAGAATAGCAAGACTAATTGAAAGTGGAGTAAATCCATATCAAATATTAGCTATAACATTTACCAATAAAGCAGCAAAAGAAATGAGAGATCGACTAAATATTTTAGTGCCAGATAATGGAGCATTTGTTGGAACATTCCATTCCTTTGGACTTCGTGTTATTCGCGAGAACTATTTAAAACTAGGACTGGATCGTAACTTTACAATCATTGATTCAGATGATGTTCTGAGTATCATCAAAAAAATATTAAAAGAAAAAGGAATTGATTCCAAGGAATGTGCTCCAAATTATATTAGAAATCGCATTAGCTTTATCAAAAATGAAATGATGACTGAAGCAGAAATTGATAAATATTTAACCAGTGATGCTGAAAAAATTGCAGCAGAAGTATATATAGAATATAAAAAAAGACTAAAACAAAACAACTCAGTAGACTTTGACGATCTATTATCATTACCTGTAGAATTATTTTTAAAAGACAAAGAAGCATTAGAATATTATCAAGAAAAATATAAATATATTCTAATTGATGAATATCAAGATACCAATGAAGTACAATATAAGATGACCAAAATATTGGCCAAAAAATATCAAAATCTTTTTGTTGTTGGGGATCCAGATCAATCCATTTATATGTTTCGTGGGGCAAACTTTCGAAACATCTTAAACTTTGAGAAAGACTATCAAAATACAAAAGTAATTCCTTTAGAAGAAAACTATCGTAGCACTAAAATGATTTTAGATGCTGCTAATTCAGTCATTAAAAATAACAAAGAGCGAAAGGATAAAGATTTAAGAAGTAATAATGGTGTCGGCGTAAAAGTAAAATACTTAAGAAGTTACGATGAAAAACACGAAATTACATTAGTCATTGAACAAATAAAACAATTATTAGAAAAGGGTATTGAGAAAAAAGACATCGCTGTATTTTATAGAACCAATGCTCAAGCTCGTGTAGTAGAAGAACAATTTTTGAAATCTAATATTCCTTACAAAGTAGTTGGAAGCTATTATTTCTATAGCAGAAAAGAAATTAAAGACTTAATTTGCTATTTAAGATTAATTTTAAATCCACATGATGAAATTTCATTAAGAAGAGTTATCAATGTCCCAAAAAGAAAAATTGGTGCTAGTACTATTGCTAATATTGAGTCACATGCAAATGAACTTGGTGTCAGCATGTTTGATGCTATAACAAATGGCAAAGAATTAGAATTTAAAAACCTAATTCTAAGTCTTCAAAAAGAAAGTGAATCATTATCACTAACTGAATTAGTCGATTGCATATTAGAACGCTCTGGAATGAAAGAAGAATTAGAGAAAGACCCATCCTTAGAAAGTGAATTACGACTAGATAACTTAATGGAATTCAAAAGTATTACAGCTACCTTTGAAAGTCAAACAGGTTCTGTAAATCTTGGAGACTTCCTAGAAGAAATAAGCTTAATTGCTGATATCACTGAGCATAAAGATTTTGAAGATGTAGTAACATTAATGACCATTCATAGTGCCAAAGGACTAGAATTTGATATTGTTTTCCTAGTAGGAATGGAAGAAGGAATATTTCCTCATGCTAACGCATTAATGGAACGAGATGGAATTGAAGAAGAAAGACGCTTAATGTATGTAGGTATTACTAGGGCAAGAAAAGAGCTTTTCTTAACTAATGCCAAACGAAGAATGCTATATGGACGAGATAGTTCCAATCCACCAAGTAGATTTATTGAAGAAATTGATAATGATTTATTAGAAATGACAAATAATAGTATTAAAGAAGAAAAAGTCATTAAAAAAGATGAAATGTATAATGATACAGATGTAGAATACAAAAATGGTGATGTTGTAATACACACAACCTATGGACGGGGAGTAGTAATTGGAGTAGATAAGAGCATAGTAACGATAGCATTTGCCAAAAACTTTGGTGTTAGAAAACTAATGAAAAACCATAAAAGCGTCAAAAAAATAAGTTAAATAGAATGGAGAGAGAATGCAGAATAAAAAGAAAAGACAGAATTATAAAAGAATATTAAAACAGACAAAAAATAAAGCCTTGAAATACCAGATAGAGCAATCATTATATGAGAGTTCTATGCATAATGCTGGACTTGAATTAGGAGGGATAAATCCTTATGCTTGCTTTGTTCATTTAAAAGATCATTATGTAATCCACTATACTGATTTCCCAATTGAGTTATTTGAGGAATATCCACATATTTGGGCTTTTTTGCAAAGTGGAAGAAGACTGACACTAAAATGTAAAAATGAAACAAAAAAACTTGGAGTTAGGTTTAATAAAATTTGGATAAATTATGCTGTAGCAATTCATCTAGAAGAAGACGAAATAGAAATAATAGACACATCCTTAAATGTAATTTTGGAAAAATTAGAAAAACGATTATTATTGATTAATAATACAGAAATGGTAAGAACAAGAAAGCCATTAGATAGAAGAAAAGAGGATTAAAAATGAACGAATTAACACTTGTAATCATGGCTGCAGGAATGGGGTCACGTTTTGGTGGATTAAAACAAATTACACCAGTGGATGAAGATGGTAATTTTTTAATCGATTATTCCATTTATGATGCCATTGCATCTGGTTTTCAAAAAGTAATTTTTATAATAAAAGAGGAAAATTTAGAAGATTTTGAAGCTACCATTGGAACTCGCTTAAAATCAAAAATTCCAGTAGAATATGCTTTTCAAAAATTGGACAATGTACCAGATTTTATAAATATTCCAAAGGAAAGGCAAAAACCTTGGGGAACAGTTCATGCCATACTTGCAGCGAAAGAGCAAATCAAAGGACCATTTGCAGTGATTAATGCTGATGATTTTTATGGAAGAGATGCTTATCAAGTTGTGGCAAAATTTTTAAAAGAAAATGAAAATTCAAACGAGCATGTATCCATTCCCTATCCCTTTAATAAAGTAGACAGCAAACACGGATTCGTAAAACGAGGTGTCCTATATTTAGAAGGAGAAAATATATCACAAATTATAGAAAGCAGTATTGGATATGAAAATGGTAAAGTTATTGCTAAACCATTAGATGGGACAAAGCCATTTAGCATAGAGCCTACACATCCTGTTTCGATGAATATGTTTGGTTTTAAACCAAGCATTTTAAGCGAATTAGAAACGTACTTCAAAAACTTTATATTAAAGAATAAAGAAAATTTAGAAGATTGTGAATGCTTATTATCAGATTTTCTAGAAGCCTATCTGAAAAATAAAAAAATAACATTAAAGTACATTACTTCGAATGGGTTGTGGCTTGGAATGACTTACAAAGAAGACTTAGAAGAAGTAAAAGAAAAAATAATTGAATTAAAAGAAAATGGAGAGTATCCTGAGTCTCTTTGGCAAAAATAACAGGGAGGAACACATGAAAGAAGCACAAAAAAGAATTCAAGAACTAACAGAAATTTTAAACCAAGCAAATTACGAATACTATGTACTAACAAATCCAACACTAACAGACCAAGAATTTGATAAGTACATGAGAGAACTAGAAAAACTTGAAAAAGAAAATCCAGAATTTGCTAGTCCAAACTCTCCAACCAAACGTGTAGGTGGAGAAGTCATCGATAAATTTAAAAAAATCAAACATCGTATACCTATGCTTTCTCTTCCAGATGTTTTTAATGAAGAAGAAATCATAGCTTTTGATGAACGAATTCGAAAAAGCGGATTCAATCCAGAATACGTTTGCGAATTAAAAATCGATGGCTTAAGCGGTTCATTTCATTATGAAGAAGGAGAATTACTAACTGGTGCTACAAGAGGAGATGGAACCATCGGCGAAGACATTACCCATAACGTAAAAACCATTCGCTCATTACCGCTTCACATCAAAGACAATACCGATATAGAAGTTCGTGGTGAAATCTATATGGGACGTGAAACTTTAGCAAAACTAAATCATGATCGTGCCGAAAAAAATTTACCACCATTTCAAAACTGCCGAAATGCAGCTGCTGGATCCATTCGTCAATTAGACTCAAGTATTGCCGCCGAAAGAAAACTAGATACTTGGATATATCACTTACCAAATCCAGAGGATTATGGTATTAAAACACAATTTGATTCTCTAGAATTTATGAAAGAGCTAGGATTTAAAGTAAACCCTGCAAATCGTTTAGTAAAAGATATCAAAGGCATTTTAAGATTTATTGAAGAATACCAAGAAAAAAGACCATATCTTCCATACGACATCGATGGAGTAGTCATCAAAGTAAATGATTTGGAAATGCAAGCAAAATTAGGATTTACATCCAAACATCCACGTTGGGCCGTAGCATACAAGTTTCCTGCTGAAGAAGTTCTAACCAAACTGACAGATATCATCTTTACTGTTGGAAGAACTGGTAGAATTACTCCAAATGCTGTTTTAGAGCCAGTTATAGTTATGGGTTCAACCATTAAACGAGCAACACTTCATAACGAAGATTACGTGATTGAAAAAGATTTAAAAATAGGAGATATCGTCGCCATTCGAAAAGCAGGAGATGTTATTCCAGAAGTAATTGGACCCAAAAAAGAAAGAAGAACAGGAGAAGAAGTAGATTTTCAAATGATTTCCCATTGTCCAATTTGTGATTCTTTACTAGAAAAAAAGAATGGACAAGTAGATCACTACTGTATGAATCCAAACTGTCCTGCAAAACATATTGAAAGCTTAATTCATTTTTGTGAAAGAAAAGCGATGAACATTGATGGATTAGGAGAAAAAATCATTGAAGATTTCTTTAACCTAGGATTTATTAAAAGTATCCCTGACATCTACCACTTAGATATCCATAGCAAAGAATTGCAAGAACTAGAAGGATATGGAAAGAAAAGCATTGAAAACCTTTTAAATGCTATTGAAGAAAGTAAAAAGAATAGTTTAGAAAAACTACTATTTGGATTAGGGATTGAAGGCATTGGAGATAAAACAGCGATTCTCCTTGCTAAAAAATATAAAACACTGGAAACGCTAGCAATGCAAAGTGAAGAAGATTTAAAAAATATCAAAGATATTGGAGCTATACTTGCCAAAAACATTCATGCTTTTTTTGATAATATGGACAACATAGCACTTATGCACAAATTAAAAGAACTTGGACTAAATATGAAATACTTAGGTCCTGAAGAAAAACATCATGATTTAATTAGTGGAAAACGTTTTGTTGTCACAGGAACAATTTCTTTCATGGGAAGGGATGAAATAGAGTCCATAATTGAAAACTATGGTGGACAAGCAAGCAGTTCTGTTAGTAGCAAAACCAATATCGTGATTGTTGGAGAAAAAGCAGGAAGCAAAGAAACGAAAGCGAAAGAACTTGGAATAGAAATTTGGGACGAAGCAAAGTGGAAAAGTGTATATGAATCATTAGAATAAAAACAACCAAGAAAGGAAGTAGTAATATTGGCCTCATTTAGTACACACATAGCAATAGGCAAAGTATATTTAAATAAAAACAAAGTTGAACATCCAAAGGAATTTCTAAAAGGAGTGGTAGAACCAGATTTAGTGATCAATAAAACCCTATCACATTATTCAGATTTTCGAGATAAAAGAGATTTAAAAGAATTTTTAAAAGGAAAAGTAAATCTCATAAAATTTTTAGAAGGAAACAACATTAATTCTGATTATCAAAAAGGAGTATTTCTTCATTTAATCACAGATTATGAAATGTATAATAATTTCTTTGATGAGGAATATATTAACAATACAACACACGAAACCTATTGCAATAATTTATATCATAGTTTTGATGAAATGGATGAATACCTTAAAAGCCGTTATCCAGTTGAAGAGTTCGGATTAGAAACCGAAATAGAAAAGCGTATTTCTAAAAAGAAGCAAAAATTAGGATTCAATAAAGAAAAGACATTATATCAAAATGTTCTACCAATAACAAAGCTAGAACCATGGATAAATAAAATAGGAAGTATTAATTTAGAAGAATACAAAAATAATATCTTAGATTGTCAAAAATAAAAATTGACAAAATGACAAAAAATTTGTATATTAATTTCATAAAACACGAGGAAAATAGAATTAGCAATAGCAAGTACTTAGAAAAGAGACGTAAGACTATGGTGAAACTTACGAAGTATCTATTGTGAAAAAAGATATTGGAGTGTTTACGTATTTCTACGTTACAGAAGAAAGAGCATGGAAACATGAACTAAGGTGGTACCGCGGATTATCAGGAATTCGTCCTTTGGATGATTCCTGTTTTTTTATGTTAGAAAGGTGATTAAAAATGAGAGAATTTACAGAACAAGAATTAGTAAGAAGAGAAAAATTAAAAAATATTCCCCATGCTTATCCAGAGAAGTATGAAACAAATTATGATATTAAAGATGCAATGAATTTAGAAGATGGCATAAATGATGTAAGAGTAGCTGGAAGAATTATCTTGATGAGAAAAATGGGAAAAATGGCTTTCTTAACGATTGGAGATATTGAAGGACGCATTCAAATTTCCATTAAAATTGATGTTGTAGGAGAAGAACAATATGCTTTCTTCAAAGAAAATTTTGATCTTGGAGATTTTATTGGCGTAGAAGGAGAAGTATTTACCACTCACACAGGAGAAAAAACTATCCGTGCAAACTCTTTTGTGTTTTTAGGAAAAGCATTAAAACCACTTCCAGAAAAGTATCATGGTTTAGAAGATATTGAAACGATCTATCGTCATCGTTATATTGATTTAATTACTAACGAAGATTCCAAAAAAGTATTCTTATTTCGTTCTAAATTAATTCGAGAAATAAGAAACTTCTTAGATGAAAATGGATACATTGAAATCGAAACACCAATTTTAAATAACAAAGCAAGTGGGGCTCTTGCCAAACCCTTTATTACTCATCATAATGCTCTAGATATTGATTTGTATCTAAGAATTGCTCCTGAAACATACTTAAAAAGAGCCATAGTTGGAGGATTTACAAAAGTATTTGAAATTGCAAGATGTTTTAGAAACGAAGGAATAGATCAAACGCACTTACAAGATTTTACAATGATGGAAGGATATGGTGCCTACCTAAATTATGAAGATAATATGGTGTTCTTAAAAAATATGCTTCAAACCATTATTCAAAAAATCTTTAATACATTAGAAATACAAGTTGGAGATAAAATGGTTGATTTAAGTGGAGAATGGGAACGTATCTCATTCCGTGATTTAATTCTTCGTTACATTGACATCGATATTGATATACATAACACCAAAGAAAAATTACTAGCAAAAATTAAAGAAGAAAAATTAGTAATCGAATCAGAAACACCATTAGAAAATTTAGGATTTGGAAATTTAGTGGATCAATTATACAAAAAAGTTGCAAGACCACATATTGTTAATCCAATTTTCTTAATCAAACATCCAACCGATTTATCACCACTTGCACGTGCGAATGATGAAAATCCAAATGTAGTGGATCGTTTCCAACTAGTTATCAATGGAGCAGAAATTATTAATGCTTATTCTGAATTAGTAGATCCTCAAGAACAAGAAAGAAGACTTCTTCATCAAGCAGAATTAAAAGCAAGCGGGGATGAAGAAGCAATGCCAATGGATTATGATTATATTGAAGCCATGGAATATGGAATGCCTCCAATTAGTGGTTGGGGAATTGGTATTGATCGTTTAGTTCAACTACTTACTAACAGTGATAATATTAAAGACATTATTCTTTTTCCATTAATGAGACCAAAAGAAGAACATTCCAAAGAAAAAGCCTAATAAATAAAATGGCTTTTTTCTTTTTTCAAAATATTTCTTAAATTGTCAAAACTTCACAATATTTTCATCAAAATAAACGATAAAACCCTTTAATTCGCTAGTGATTATGGTATAATTTGGTTGAAGGAGGTAAAGAGTGAAAAAGTTTTTTGAAAAACACGATCTTGTGAAGATGATTCTAATCGCTATTGCATTTACAATAGTATTAACATGGATTATTCCAAGTGGAGTTTATCAAGGAGGAGATATCGCAGGAACGATCCAAAGAACTGGATTTTCAGATATTTTCTTAGGTGGAATGATGAGTGTAAGTTTCTTCTTACAACAAATGTTATTCATTCTAGCTGTTGGTGCCTTTTATGGAGTACTTACCAAAATGGATGGATATAAAAAATTAGTAGAAACAATAGCAAACAAAATGAAAAAACATGAAATTCCATTAATTCTTGTTATATCATTATTAATTGCTGGATTTACATCTGTTACAACAAATATTTTAGTAATTTTCTTGTTTATTCCATTCATCATAACCATAATTCGTCGTATGAATCTTGATGACATGACAGCTTATGCGATCACATTTGGATCAATGTTAATTGGAATTCTTGGGGCAACATATGGTACAGAAGGATTAATCAGTTTTGTAAATTATTTAAAATATTACACAACTGCCACAGTAGATGCAGAAGTAGCTGTTCGTGCTGGTATTTTATTACTTGCTTTTGTCTTATTTAATTTCTTCAATGTTACTCATGTAAAGAAGATTTTAGCTTCAAAAAAATCAAACAAAGAAGAAAATGGCGATTTATTTGCAGTAGATGAACCAAAGAAAAAGAAAGTAAAAACTTGGCCAATAGCTTTAGGATTTATTGTACTATTCTTATTTATTGTATTAGGATTTATTGATTGGGAAACCAATTTCAATATAACCATTTTTACAACTTTCCATGAATGGTTACAAAAACTGGCAATTGGAGATTATACCATCATAGCATACCTTTTAGGTGCGAATGCTGCACAATTTGGAGCATGGCAACTATACCATATTCTTACAATAATGGCATTCGTATTAATCATCTTAGCATTCATTTATCGTGTAAACTTTGATGACTTATTAGAAGGAATCGAAAGTGGAATCAAAAAAGTACTAAAATTAATTGGAATTATTACTTTAGTATATATAGTATTTGTCTTTATGTATTGGAGTCCAATAGTTCCATCAATAGTTTCATGGATTGATGGTTTAGCAGATGGATTCAACCCATTCCTATCAGCAATATCAGCAAGTATTGCAACATTATTCCATGCTGATTTTGGTTACACAGGATATGCTCTTGGAAACTTGCTAGCAAGTTATGAAGGAGATTCATTCAATATTGCTTTTGTAATTTACTCAAGTATGAATGGATTAATCAGCATGCTTGCACCTACAAGTGTAATTACCATGATTGGACTTTCTTACTGTAACATTCCATATAAAAAATGGTTTAGTTATATTTGGAAATTCATTCTTGGAATGCTAGTATGTTTAATTGTAATTTTTACATTACTAACATACTTATAATAGTGAGCACTTGAAAATGACGAGGTATAAAACTTGTCATTTTTTTGTGCATAAATCTTCTTCTGTAAGAACATAATTTACATAGAATATAAAAGGAGGACATTATCATGTTTCACAATTTCGGATTTGCAGTATCATCATTATTAGAACAAGCAGAAAAGGAAAGAGAAAACCTAAGACATCCTTATGTCGGAAGTGAACATTTACTACTAGCAATATTAAAAAATAATAAAAAAACTTCCCAAAAATTAAAAGATTTTGGATTAACATATCAAAACTTTAAAAAAGAGTTATGTGATATTGTAGGAAGTGCATCCAAATTTCAAGAACTAACACTCTACACCCCACTTTTAAAAAGAATATTAGAACTTTCACTTGCGGATGCAGAAGAAAACAACAATGGCATAGTAACAGAAGAGCACTTATTTCTAGCATTGCTAGAAGAAGGAGAAGGAATTGCAATTCGTATTATGATCAGCATGGATATAGATCTAGATGAATTATATGATAGTCTAAAAATCAAAAAAGGTAAAAATACTAAAAATCAAAATTTAGAAATCTATAAAATTGGAGTATCATTAAATGACAATGTTAATATGGAAGAAACAGTTGTAGGAAGAGAAAAAGAAATAGAATTAATGATAGAGACCTTATTAAGAAAAAAGAAAAACAATCCACTTTTAGTTGGAAAAGCTGGAGTGGGAAAAACGGCACTAGTAGAAGAATTAACAAGAAGAATAAAAATGGGAGAAGTACCAGAAGAATTATTAGATAAAGAAATAATTATGCTAGAAATGGGTTCTTTAGTAGCAGGTACAAAATACCGTGGAGAGTTTGAAGAACGCTTAACTAAATTAATTCGTGAAATGATTGATAGTCAAAACATTATTTTATTTATTGATGAAATACATTCAATGGTAAATGCAGGAGGTGCAGAAGGTGCCATTAATGCCAGTGACATCTTAAAACCATATTTAGCAAGAGGAGAATTAAAATGTATTGGAGCGACAACAACAGAAGAATACTATAAATTTATTGCATCAGACAAAGCCTTAGAAAGGCGTTTTGAAAAAATTAGAATGGAAGAACCAACCTTGAAAGAAACAGAAGAAATTTTAAATAAAGTAAAAATAGAATATGAAAATCATCATCATGTTAAAATTACGCAGGAAAATATAAAAGACATTGTTTATTATGCAGAAGAATATATTTTTGGAAAAAATAATCCAGACAAATCCTTAGAGCTATTAGATTCCATTTGTGCTCAAAAAAAAGCAAATAATAAAAATACAATGACTAAGTTATGTCATAAAGATTTAGAAAAAATAAATAAAGCAAAAGAAAACTTTATTCGCAGTGGTAAATTTGAACAAGCCTTAAACTTAAAAAAAGAAGAAGAAAAACTTCTAAAAGAAAGTCAAAAAAAGAGCAAAGTATTAACTATTACGACATCCGATATTAAAAGCTTAATTGAAAAGAAGACAGGAATTCCTCTGACTGAAAATAAACAAAAAAGAATTGACCAAATGGAACAAAAATTAAAGGAACAAATTATAGGTCAAGATCAAGCAATAAATAGTATTATTAAAGTATTGAAAAATAAACGAGAACCAAAAAGACCAACCTCAATGCTTTTATTAGGAAGCTCTGGAGTAGGAAAAACAGAAACTGTAAAAATTATTTCAAGCTTATTTACCAATAGAGACAATCTAATACGATTAGATATGAGTGAATATACATTAGATACATCCATTCACAAGCTAATTGGAACTCCTGGAGGTTATGTTGGACATGGAGAACCATACCTTTTTCAACAAATTAAAGAAAATCCATATCGTATTATTCTGGTAGATGAATTAGAAAAAGCAAACAAAAAAGTATGGAACTTATTTCTTCAAATTTTAGATGAAGGATTCATAACTGACTCTTATGGAGAAAAAATTAGATTTGATAAGACCATTATATTTATGACTTCTAATTTAGAAGCGAAAGAGAGAGTGGGATTCATGAAAAATAATTCCGATAACTTAGAAGAAACATTATCAAAAGAGTTTTTAGGAAGATTTGATGCCATTATTCCATTTCAAAAGATAACGAAGGAAATAGTCAAAGAATATGTTGAAAAAAATATGAAAAGTAAAAATGTAGACATTGCAAAAATTATTAATGAATCAGAATATGAAAAATATGGGCTAAGAAACATTAAACATATCTTAAGAAGAATGGATACAGAATTCCAAATAAATTAATAAAAGTGTGGTTTAATCTTAAATAAAAATGCTAAAAAAATAGTATTTTTATATCAAAGAGAAAAGCCTTTCCTTAAAATTCCACTAATTTAATATTGAACAAAAAAAATACCAGTGCTACAATGAAAGAGTAGTGTATATAAAGATAGTGCACGATTGATTTTATAACATTACATGTAATATAATACTTCTTAGTCAAAGTAAGATAGTATATTTAAAAATAGCCCGCTCAAAGATGGCTATTTTTATTTGGAAAAGTATGCTAAAATAAAACAAAAAAGGTGATAAGTATGTCAAGAGACATCATATTATTAAAACGAAAAAAAGAAAAAATCATTCATCATATAACCAATGAATCATGTTGTATATTTTGAATATTACATAATAAAATAAATTAGAATGGATGATTAAAATGAAAATATATAATACGCTTACAAAACAAATCGAAGAGTTTATCCCAAACGAAGAAGGAAAAGTAAAATTTTATACCTGTGGACCAACCGTATATCATGACCAACACATTGGAAATATGAGAAATTATATTGGACATGATATATTAGACAAAACATTAAGATACTTAGGATATGATGTCTTAAGAGTAATGAATATCACTGATGTTGGGCACTTAACTAGCGATTCTGATTCAGGGGAAGACAAAATGGTAAAAAGTGCAAAGAAACAACGTAAAAGTGTTATGGATATTGCTGCATTTTATACAGAACAATTTTTTAAAGACTTCAAACTTTTAAATAATCGAGTTCCTGATGTAGTAGCACCAGCAACCGAACATATAGAAGACTATTTTAAAATTATCGAAAAATTATTAGAAAAAGACTACGCATACATTGCGGGTGGAAATATTTACTTTGACACATCAAAACTAGAAGACTACTATCAACTTACCAATCATAAAGAAGATGAAATGGTTGTTGGAGCAAGAGAAAGCGTCGAATATGATGAAGCAAAAAGAAATCAAGCTGATTTTGTTTTATGGTTTACTAAATCAAAATTCGATGATCAAGAATTAAAATGGGAAAGTCCATGGGGACTTGGATATCCTGGATGGCACATTGAGTGTTCAGGCATCAGTCTTCATTATTGTGGAGAATATTTAGATATCCATGGTGGTGGAGTAGATAATATCTTTCCACATCATACCAATGAAATTGCTCAAAGTGAATCCTATCTTGGACATAAATGGTGTAACTATTGGTTTCATAACGAACATTTAATGGATGAAACGGGAAAAATGAGTAAAAGCAAAGGAGCAACACTAACTGTAAGCGTCCTTAAAGAAAAGGGATATGATCCACTTGCATATCGTTTCATGTGCTTAACAAGCCATTATCGTCGTCAATTAGTATTCAGTTACGATATTTTAGATAACGCTGAAACAAGCTATCGCAAACTAAAAAACAAGGTTTTAAGCTTAAAAGAAGATGGACAAGTTAATGAAGAAAAAAAACAAGAATTTGATAAAATGTTCAAAAATCATTTGAGTAACGACCTAAATACATCAAATGCAATTACACTAATTTATGACTTACTAAAAAGTGATATAAATGATTCAACAAAATTATCCTTAATCAAAGAATGGGATCAAGTACTTTCTTTAGATTTAACAAGCAAAGAAGAAATGAAAATGGATATTGATGAACAATATATCAATGAAATGATTGAAAAAAGAAACAAAGCCAAAAATGAAAAAGATTTTGAAACATCAGACAAAATTCGTAATGAATTAGAAAAACAAGGAATCATCTTAAAAGATACCAGAGAAGGAACTATTTTTGAAATAAAATAACACATAATCATCACAAACGTATGCTAAAATAAAACAAGGAAGTGAAACATGAACGCTCTACTATTTCTATTAATACTAATTATTCCAGCCATTGCTCAAATGCTAGTATCAGGAAGTTATTCTAAATATAGACAAATCGAAAATGAAAAAAAATTAACTGGATATGATGTAGCAAGAATGATTTTAGATCAAAATGATTTAAAAGACATGTACATTGTTGAAACAAAAGGAACGCTGACCGATCATTATGATCCAAATCAAAAAGTAATCCGTTTATCAGAAAGTATTTATAATGATACAAGCATTGCAAGTCTTGCAGTAGCAGCACATGAGTGTGGACATGCACTACAAGATAAAGAAGGATACCTTTATATGCGTGTCCGCTCCTTTCTTTTTCCTATTGTTAATATTGCTACGACTTTCTCTTACTTAATTATTGCTTGTGGATTAATCTTTCAATTACTAAATCTAATTTGGATAGGAATTGGTTGTGTAACAACTGGACTTATATTTCAGATTGTAACTTTACCAGTAGAAATTGACGCAAGCAAACGTGCTAAAAAAGAAATAGAAAGTTTAAAAATTGCTTCTCAAAAAGACCAAGATGGAGTAAGAACCATGTTAAGTGCCGCAGCAAGTACTTATGTTGCAGGAGTTTTAACAAGTGCCTTAGAATTATTAAGACTTATTATGGCATTTACAGGAAGAGAAGACTAAAAATATAATTGACTAGCGAATAACTTTAATGTTAATATAGACCCTATTATTTAATTAAGGGGTTTTTTTATGGAAAAAATCGATATTTTATATACAATAAATCATAATTATTTAAATATCATGCTTTCATCTCTTTTATCTATCATAAAAAATGGAAATATAAAAAAGATTCATTGCCATATTATAACAAGTAGCTTCCAAATAGAAGACTACCATAAACTGAATGCCTTTTTAAAAAAATACAATAATATTGAAATAAACTGTTATCCTTTAGAACAATTTAATATAGGAAAATTTCAAATACCAAATTGGAAAGGAAGTCAAATTGCCAATGACATGTTATTTTTTGAAAGTATTTCAGGTCAAAAATTAACATAAAGCAGATTTTATATCTTGCTGCAGGAGACATTAGAATATCTTTGCAACAAGCACCTTTATAACTTGCGAAATTATTATAATTCAGGTGTATTATAGATTAATATAGAAAAATGGATTAGCCAAAAATGTCAGGATTAACTCATACACTTTATAGAAAACAATCATCATCCTCTTCAATATCCTGATCAAGATATTTTAAATTTAGGTTTAAAAAATAAAATAAAGTTATTACCAAGAGAATACAATGTATCAGACAAATGCTTTGGATATAGTAAATTAGTAGAACTATTATATTTCTATTATAAAGGCATGAAAATTATTGAAATAAAGGGAGCCAAAAATAATTCATTTCTATAGATGTGAAGCAAAACCATGGGATAAAAGAAAAAAATCCATTTGCAGTTCCTTTTAAGAGATTAATGGAAGAAATAAATCTAAATAATATAAAAGAAGTAGAAACGTTAAAAGAAAGAATCTTCAATCAATATCTATTGCTATATTATGATTTATTATTAGCAAAAAGAGTCGTTTCAAAGTCAATAAAAAAACTAAGAAAAAGATGCTTCTAATATTTACAAAACTCTTATTATTATGTTAAGATGAATAATAGGAAAGAATAAGGGAGTGGACTAAGTATGACAAATGATTTACTATTAAAAATAGATACCCTGATTGAAATGTCAAAAAGTACATCAAATTATGACACATTAAAAGCAGAATTAAGCGATATATCAAATGAAATCGATATCAAAAAAAGAGAAATTGAAGATTTGAAAGCAAGCATGCAAGATGAAAAATATATCAAAGCCAGTGATCGCATCATTGATGAAAATATAAAAGTTAGTTTAGAATTGAAAATTCAAAAAATGGAGTTAAAACTAAAAGCTTCAGAAAAAGAATTAAAAAAAATACTAAAAGAAGAAAACAATGCTCACAATTTAGTTCAAGAAGGTTTTAATAAAGTTACTAGACTAACACAACTACTAAATGTCCTAAAAGAAAAACAATCAGGACTAAAGAAATCAGATACTGAATCCAAAGAATATTATCAAAATTTAATTAAAGAAACAGAAAAAAAACTAAAGACTTCTAAAACAAATACAACTGAGTTAGAAGAAGAATATAAAAAAATATCTAGAAAGCTAAGCGACTTTACAAAAGATACAAACGACTTAAAAAAACAAATTACAGATGAAAAAGAAAAAAGAAATCGAACCATAGAAAACTTAGCTAGCAATGAATCTTACATAGATAAAGACAGAAAAGCGGATGATGAAAAAAGATTACAATATTTAAAAGGAAAATTGGAAGATTTTCAAAATAGAAAAGAAGAAATTTTAAAAGATCCAGTATATATTGGAAATATTGCAAAAGAATCTTTTATAGAAGATGACCGAACCAGTTGTCTGCAAGAAGTAAAGAAATTAATTAATTTCATTAAAACACTACCATTTATGGATATTCCCAACAGTAGCGACGTGGAAAAAATCTTAAAAGAAGCAGAAGAAACGACTCTTTTAGAACGTGATGAATTTGCAAGTACTATTGAAAATAAAAAATATGATGGTAACAATTTAAAAGTATTAGAAGAAAGACAAAAATATCTAGAAGAACAAAAACAAGAATATTTAAATAATTTAGAAAAAACAAAAAATCAGATAAAAAAGATTGATACAGTTACTATTAAAGAAATAAATGCATTACTAAGTTCTGCAAATGTTGTAGAAGAAAATTTAAAAAAAGATTTAATAGAATACGACAAAGTATTGAACATGGAAAAAGAAAATTCAACACCAAAGAAAAAAGCAACACTAATAGCGGCTTATAAAAAGAAAGAAGAAGAGATTGCCACTATCGAAGAAATGATAAATGCCTATGAAATAGAAATGGAAGATTTAATGATTGAATCAAAGCGTCTAGAAGAACAAGAAGTTGACTTATGGCAAAGAAAAATAGATAAAATAGATGATTCACTAAAAGAAATTGCAAAAAAGGCAATGATATCTTCAAAGGCAACAGATGTTTTAGCATTAGAAAATGACAAAGCAAGATTAAAAGAATTAAATGATCGTATTACGGCGATTAGAGAACGACGTAAATATAACGAAACACCAAGTGAAATATTTGATGAGATAGAAATGACTCTGGGATCAATAATTGAAGAACCAGAAGAGACAAACATACTAGAACAAGAAAAACGAGAAAGTGACTTCCGAATTACAGAAGATTTAACAGAAGAGGAAACAAATTTAACTAGAACCAAGAAAAATAAAGATGTTCTAAATCAGGAAGTAAAAGAGATGAAAGAAGCATTAAATGAAACTATTGAAATAAACATTGGTGAACCAAAAGAAGAACAAGAATTTGATGCTATAATCCCAACAGAGCCAATTGATCTGTCAATATTAGATGAAGTAAAAATAGATGAGCCCGTTGTAGAAAATCCAGTAGTAGAAAATATAAATGTGTTAGAACCATCTGTCTTAGAAGATATATCTACTACTGAGCAAAGGATACCAGAAGAGAAAGCAACATTTTCCATTCCATTAGAAAATACCCCCCCTTTGAAAAATAGTCCAGTAACAGAAAGATTAAAAGTAATTCATATTGAAGATTTAGAAACACAAGAACCAGAAGTAAAAAAAGAAGATGTAATGATTAGTGACTTTAAAGATGATGATTACATTGATTTTGACTCAATTATTGGAGGTTAAAATGAAACTAAAAGTAAATACAATTATTACCTTGGAAAATAATAAAAGATATGTTGTATTAAATGAAACAACATGGCAAGAAAAAAAATACTTTTTAGTTATGGAAGTAGCAGCTAACAAAGAAGTGATTCCTGAAAACGTCGCTATATTTGAAAGTATCGAAGATATATCTGCAACTTTTATTGAAAAAGTGAACGACCCAGAAATGATTACATTATTAACAAATCAATTAAAGGCACAATTATAGTGCCTTTTTTTCACCAATCATTTTTGTTATAATACACTATAAGAAAAAGGATGTGAAAAAAATGATAAAATATGAAACAAATTCACGTAATATCATACCAGGCCAAATCTTTGTGGCTATTAAAGGAAATACAGTAGACGGACATGATTATATTAATCAAGCAATCGAAAAAGGAGCTATAAAAATTATTGCAGAACGTAAAGTTGATTGTAGTGTACCAATAGAAGTAGTAAAAGATTCTGCTCTTTACTTAAAAGAAAAATTAATAGAAGAATATAGTCAAAATTTAAAAGACTTAAGAATCATTGGTGTAACAGGAACAAATGGAAAAACCACTACCTGCTATCTTACTTACCAACTACTAAAAAAATTAGGAGTCAAAGTGGCATACATGGGAACTATAGGTTTTTTCTATGAAAAGACTCAAATTGAATTGCCAAACACTACCCCAGAAATTTTAACTATTTATAAACTATTTTTAGATGCTTTAAAAAAAGGATGTACTACCATAGTAATGGAAGTAAGTTCTCATTCCTTATGTTTTGAACGAATTGCGGGATTAGAGTTTCAAATTGGAGCTTTTACTAATTTAACAGAAGATCATTTGGATTACCATAAGACAATGGATAACTACTTAAATGCAAAACTAAAAATGTTAGATTATATGGAAAAAGATGGTGTATACCTTGTAAACCATGATGATGAATCAAGCGAGAAATTTATTAAAAACTTTAAAAATACAAAAACTATTGGTCTTGAAAAAAATGACTATAGTATTAAAAGTTTTAACATCACTCCAGCTAATACCAATATTCATATGGAAATTTTAGGCAAGGAATACGATGTTACAACCAACTTGACCAGCAAATTTAATGTCTATAACTACATGACTGCAATTGCCATTTGTCATGAATATGGCTTTGATATGGCAAGCATTTTAGAAAAAACAAAAGATATCTACCCTCCAAAAGGAAGATGCGAAACTTATGCCGTAAAAAATGGTTTTGCCGTTGTGGACTATGCTCATACACCAGATGCAGTTGAAAAAGTAATTGAATCATATAAAGAACTTTCAAAAGGAAGAATTATTACCATTGTAGGGTGTGGTGGAGATAGAGATCCAATAAAAAGACCAATTATGGGAAGAATTGCTTCTGAAAAAAGTGATTATGTTGTTTACACTAGTGATAATCCAAGAACTGAAGATCCTCAAAAAATTATGGATGATATCATTGCAGGAGTAGATAAAGATAACTATGAAATCATTTTAGAACGTCCTGAAGCCATCAAAAGAGCTCTTGATTTAATTGAAGAAAATGATATTGTTTTGGTTCTGGGAAAGGGTCATGAAGATTATCAAATTATTGGCCATGAAAAAATACATTTAGATGACTCTGAAGAAATTTTAAAATATAAAAATAAAGTTGAAAATGGAAATTAAAAAAGAAAAAAATATTGCATGTTTCAAAAATAAAACTCTCTAAAACAGAGAGTTTTTACAGTTTTTTATAAATTATTGTACTTTTATAATCAAACAAAAGTCATGTTTAATAAAACTTACATCTTTTGTGTAAAAAAACTCTCACATGAGAGCTTAATCGATTTTAAAGTGATTAGAATTATCAAAATCTCTATCCATTAAAAATTCATGGATGATTTCCTCTTGGTTTTCCACAGCAATATCCTCAATACGATCAACACGACACTTTTCACTCATTAAAATTGCTTCAATTTTTGCCACAGCATTTTCTACTTTATCATTTACAACTACATAATTATACTTTGGAATTTCATTAATTTCTTGATAAGCAGTTTGAAAACGTTTAATAATTTGCTCATTTGTTTCCTTACCACGAGCCTTGATACGTTTCTTAACTTCTTCCATACTTGGTGCCATAATAAAAATTAAAATAGTTTCTGGAAATAATTCCTTCACAAGTTGTGCTCCTTGTACTTCAATCTCTAAAATAACATCCTTTCCAGAATCTAATAATTCCTTAACTTCCTTCTTAGGTGTTCCATAATAATTACTATTATGAACCATAGCATACTCTAAAAAATCTCCATTTTGAATCTTTTGCTCAAACTCTTCCTTGCTAACAAAATAATAGTCAATACCATGTTTCTCACTTTCACGAATATATCTTGAAGTATAAGAAATAGAAAGTGATAAATTTTCATTTCGTTTCAAAAGTTCTGAAACCACAGTTCCCTTTCCAGCACAAGTAGTACCAGAAATAATAATTAAACTTCCTTGCTTTTTATGCTTGATCATAAAAAATTCCTCCTTTTTAGTAAATGTATTATAACATTATAAAAGAGGGAATAGAAACAAAATTACAAAGAATACTATTTTTTTAATTGCAATTCTCTTATAATTTTTTCACATGCTATCAAAGTATCTTGAGGTTTAATAGAAGAAACTTCTTGAAAAATATCAGAAAATTCAGAATTAACATCCAAAATATCACGAAATTGACTGCGAGTATATGAAATAATATTGTTATGAAAAAAGTGATGATCTCCAATCACATAAATATTTTGATTTGTCTCCTTTTTACATAACATTTGATAGATATCTATACAAAAAGAAAAATTCATTTTAACCACCTGACTAAAAAAATAAATAATGATGATGAATATAATACTATTTTTCTTCATTACAAGTTTTCTAAACATAAAAATTATATACTAATAACTAATAAATAAGTAAAAAACTTTACTTTCAAATACACTTTGAGATATAATATGAAAAGAAACGAGGAGGTTATTTATGGAATTAAAAGGAAGTAAAACAGAAAGTAACTTAATGGCTGCTTTCGCTGGAGAAAGTCAAGCTAGAAATAAATACACATATTATGCATCTCAAGCAAGAAAAGATGGTTATGAACAAATTGCAGCAATCTTTGAAGAAACAGCCAATAATGAAAAAGAACATGCAAAAATGTGGTTTAAAGAATTAAATGGCGGAAAGATTCCTGATACTATCACCAACTTAAAAGATGCCGCAAGCGGAGAAAATTTTGAATGGACAGACATGTACAAAAATTTTGCTGAAGTTGCACGAGAAGAAGGTTTTGATCAAATAGCAATTTTATTTGAACAAGTTGGTGAAATTGAACGTCATCATGAAGAGAGATATCTAAAACTAGTTGGAAATATTGAAGATAATTTAGTATTCCAAAAAGGAGAAGAAAAAGTGTGGATTTGCAGAAATTGTGGACACGTAACTGTTGGGGAAAAAGCTCCAATGGTTTGCCCAGTATGTAAACACCCTCAAAGCTTTATGGAACTAAAAGCAGAAAACTATTAATAATTTACAAAGAAACAACCCTTAAGTAGTTTTAAGAAAACTAATTTAGAGAAAAAGTAACATGGCTGAAATTACTTTTAGTAAAAACTTAAAACAAAATTCAAGTTGTAGAGTAAAATCGTTCGTTACGTTATAACGATAAAGAGCTAGTATTACTAGAACTTGGGTGGTACCGCGGGTTATCTCGTCCCTTGCATATTTAATGATGCAAGGGATTTTTTATTAGAAAGGAAATAATATGAAAGAACAATTAAAAGACTTAGTAAATAAATTACAAATGGAATTGAAAAATTGTGAAAAAGAAGCAGAAGTATTGAATGTAAAATCAAAATACTTAGGAAAAAAAAGTGAATTAAATAATTATTTAAGTAGTATCAAAGATATGACTCCAGAAGAGAAAAAAATAAATGGTCCACTTTTAAATCAGATAAAAAAAGAATTAGAGAAATTAGTAGACGAAAAATTAGAAGTAATCAACAATCAAGAAATATTAGATTTTGATGATACTCTCCCTGTAGAAGTAGAAATTGGTTCTCTTCATCCCATTACTATAGTTGCAAAAGAAGTAACAGATATCTTAAAAAGAATGGGATTCACAGTTGTTTCAGGACCTGAAATGGAAAGTGACTACTATAACTTTGAAGCATTAAATGTTCCCAAAGATCATCCAGCAAGAGATATGCAAGATACTTATTATTTAGATAATGGAATGGTATTAAGAACACAGACAAGTGATAATCAAATTCATGCTATGGAAAATTATGGCGCTCCATTAAGAATCTGTGCTCCAGGAAGAACATTTAGAAACGAAGACTTAGATGCTAACCATGAAAATACTTTCTTTCAAATAGAAGGAATGGTAATAGATAAAGGGGTATCAATAGAAAACTTGCTTTATGTTATGAAAAACGTCTTAAGTGAACTATTTAAAAAAGAAGTTAGTGTCCGTTTACGTCCAGGTTATTTCCCTTTTACAGAGCCAAGCTATGAAATTGATATGAGCTGCCTAATCTGTGGAGGAACTGGATGCCCAACTTGTAAACATAGTGGATATATAGAAATGGTAGGAAGCGGAATGGTTCATCCTAATGTGTTAAAAGCAGGAGGAATAGATCCAGAGGAATATACAGGTTTTGCTTTTGGAATTGGTTTAACAAGGTTAACAATGATGAAATATAAAATTAATGATATCAGAGTTTTAAATAGCGGGGACATTCGTTATCTAAAACAATTTAATATTGATTAGAAAGGAAAAATTGATATGTTAATATCGTGTAATAAATTAAAAAGTTATATCAAAAATAGTAATGATATTGATTGGCAAAAAATATGGGAGAAATTTACCATACGTACAGCAGAAGTCGAAAATGTAAAAGTAGTTGGAAACACTTTTGAAAAAGTTGTTATCGCAGAAATTATAGAATGTGAAGAACATCCAAATAGTGATCACTTACATATATTGAAAGTAGATTGTGGGGATGCAGAACCAACTCAAGTAGTATGTGGAG
Source organism: uncultured Bacilli bacterium (assembly GCA_910585915.1). GTDB lineage: Bacteria > Bacillota_I > Bacilli_A > RF39 > UBA660 > MGBC162267. The sequence goes on from CAJUGF010000012.1 coordinate 28,255, forward strand.
CTCCAAACGTTCGAGTAGGATTAAAAACTGCTTATGTACGTGTTGGAGGTAGAATTGATGATTTAGAAATTAAAGCAAGACCTCTAAGGGGAGTTTTATCAAATGGAATGTGTTGTAGTGGAAGAGAAATAGGCATTAGTGATGATCATGATGGTATTTTAGAATTACCAGAATCTTGGGAAAATGGTAAAAACATAAAAGACTACTTACCAATTGATGATATTATTGTAGAAATAGATAATAAATCCCTAACCAACCGTCCTGATCTTTGGGGTCATTATGGTATAGCTAGAGAAATTTGTGCTATTACAAATCATGAACTTTTACCATTAGAATTAGAAGAAATAAAAAATGATCAACACGATTTAGATATAGTAATTAACAATCCAGAACTTTGCTACCGTTATTGTGGCTTAAAAATAGACAATATAAGAAATAATAAAACACCATTAGAAATGCAAGTTTTCTTGTATTATGTTGGAATGCGGTCCATTTCTCTATTAGTAGATTTAACCAATTACATTATGCTAGAAATGGGTCAACCAATGCATGCCTTCGATGCTCGAATTGTAAAAAATATTGAAGTAGGACTTGCAAATAATGGAGATACTTACAAAACTTTAGATGGCATAGAAAGAAACCTAAACAATGAAATGCTAATGATTAAAAATGGTGAAGAGTATTTTGGAATCGCTGGAGTGATGGGAGGACTTGATAGTGAGATATTAAGTGACACCACAAGCACCTTCTTGGAAAGTGCCACCTTTCATGCTGGAAATATTCGTCGAACAGCTGCGAAACTAGGACTTAGAACAGAAGCTAGTGCGCGGTATGAAAAAAGCCTAGATCCAAATATGACAGATATTGCCATGAAGCGGTTTGTTTATTTACTAAAAAAAGAGAACAAAGAATTAATCATCGCTTCCAATTTAACAGACATTTATCCAAGCAAAATTGAAGAAGAAACCATTACTTTAGACAAGAAAACTTTAAGCATATATATGGGTAAAGAATTAGAAGAGAAAATAGTTACTAACATCTTAGAATCCTTAGATTTTAAAGTGAACGTTGAAGAGGATAAATATAACATAACAGTTCCAACCTTCCGCGCTACAAAAGATATTAAAATAAAACAAGATTTAATTGAAGAAATTGCAAGAATTTACGGTCTAGAAAATTTTAATCCCAAACCATTAAAATTAGATTTAATTCCAATCGAACATGAAACCATTTTTAACCAAGAATATGAAGTAAAAAGACTTCTTGCAACGAAATTTGATGCCCATGAAGTTCATAGTTACATTTGGTATGACACAACTCTATTAAGTAATTTAAATGTTAAAAAAGATAATGTAAAATTATTGGGAAAAGAATCCAATCATATACTAAGAGACGATTTAAGCTTTTCTCTACTAAATATCGTAAAAGAAAACTTTAAAAATTCAAATCATTTTAAAATATTTGAAATTGGAACAATTATTAAAAACAATCAGAATTATCGTAGTTTAAGCCTCATTTTAGCGGATGATGAAAAAAATATTGAGAAGAATTATCAAGAAGCTAAGAACATCATAAAATATATTTTTAAAGTAGTAAAAAATTTAGATGTAGGTTTTGCAAGTAATATAAATGAAGCAGATTATTATAATGATAAACTAGGCTGTATTATTACTTCAGATAAAGGAAATTTAGGAAAAATGAATGTCCTAAATAAATCATGTACCAATAAAATAGCCAAGAAAAAATGTCTTGTTACCATAGATATTGATTTTGATAAATTTGTTAAAATCGAAAAGCAAGAAATGACGGCACACGAAATAAGTAAATATCCTGTCGTCGAATTAGATTACACTATAAAAGTTGGAAAAGAAGATAAATATCAGATTGTAGAAGAAATACTAAAAAACTTTCAAAGTGCTATAATAAAAGATCAAAGATTGCTAGATGTATATGAAGATGAATACGAAAAAAAATTCACCATACGCTATATTGTGGGATGTAACGAAAAAACTCTTGAAGGAAAAGAATTAAATGACTTTAAAATAAAATTCATTGAACATATAAGAAAAAATGGACTAGATATACAAGAATAAGCTCTCAAAAGAGCTTTTTTTAATGAAGAAATATTAATTGACGTTAAAAAGCATTTCAAATCATTACAGAATAGGATTCTTTAGAGCACTTATCTAATAGTGCAGAAAAGATTGTAATTGAATTAAGTAAATTGAAAAATTAACATATTATTAAAACAATATTGCTATATGCTTCATGTTACCTTATTATGGCGAAGACATACTTTAATACTGTGCAATGTCATAATATTTTTTTATATTTAAAATGAATACCTCAAAAATTATTTAAGTTTTTACTACTAATTTACTACTTTTGAAAGCAAGAATATAAGAAATTATAAAAGTATATGAATATCTTCAAAAATAAAAGTGTCATAAACGCTTATAAACAATGATTATAATGACATTTAAGAACTTATAAAAAGTTACTTAAAATATACTATACTTTTATAATAAAAAAACATGTAGTTTATGATTCTACATGTTCTAAATTTTTTGTTTCTCCAGTCCAAGTCCAACCAGATTCACTTTTCTTTGTACTCCATTTATAAGTAATACTAATTTCTGGATCATTGGTTTTAGTAGCACTAATTTTATCCCCAGATAATGTTTTAATACATTGATTGCCATTTAGTTGATAACCACTAGGACACTTATAACCAATAAGTTCTGTACTAGCATCTCGAACACACTCTTCTCCTTCTAAACGATAACCATCCTTTTTACAATAATAAAATCCTCCTGCATCTTCTTCAATATAACATTGCATATTTTCTTTAGAACCTTTTCTTTGATATCCAGTCGGACAAATATAAGTAGTTTTTCCGCTTTTTTTCTTCGCATCAGTATATTTAATACATTGAGCTCCATCCTCACTTAATTGATAACCACTAGAACAAACTTTAGTAGTATTAATATTACTATAATGATAACAAGTGTGACCCTTTAATTCTACTTCTTCATTTCCATCTTTTGCGCAAGTATATTTCTCTTTTCTAACAAAATGATTATATTCATAATAAGTTCGCCCATTTTTCTGATATGTATTAATTAAGTCATAGCGATCAGTATCTGTACTCGTTTTCTTAAAACGATACTCCTCTTGTGCATGAAAAGCCCAACTACTCCAAGATTTAGCTGCCTTAGTAGTATAATAACACTTACCATCTTTTCTTTTTGTATAAGGACTTAGACAGCTCATTTTGGTGGTATAAGCTTTTGTTATCATACATTTTGTTCCTACAAGAGTAGCATTATTCGAAGTGCAATAATACTCGTCTTTCGTAGTACTAATAATAGGTTCAACATAGATATACCTATCTTCTTCTTTTTTATAGCTTGCTCGAATTTTCTTTTCAGAAATAGTTTTATAACGTGCAATTGGTGATGTTGTTAAAGTAGTACCTTGTGTATAACAATATTTTCCAGATAAAATATATCCGTTAGGACAAGAATACTGATAATTGTCTGTAATTACTTCTTTCTGTAATTTGTAATAAACATTAGACGCATTTGAATTGGCAGATTTAGCAGCATAAGTTAATGTGAATTCTTTGTCCATTTCATTACCATCACAAGATAAATGAGCACTTAAAAGATATTTTGTCGACGTATTTTTAGCAATAGTTACCTCACTTTGATTAGCATCGCATATAGTTCCTTTTTTATTTTTTATAGGTTCAACAAAATTATCATCAATTAGATCTTGCAATGTGACAGTATACTCTTCATCTTTTTCTAAAGGGCGATTGTTTTCTTTAAAGTATTGATAAGCACCATTTTTAATCGCTTCTAAATTCTTCTCCATCACTTTACTATTAGAGCTCTGACCCAATTTAGTAGTAATAAAAATAAAAGCAAAAGCAAAAAGAACAAGTATTCCAAATTTTTGAAAAGCCTTTTTAAAATTAAAATTCAAAGCAAAGGTCGGTTTAATATCCGAAAGCGGTTCCTTTATAATTTTTTCTTTATTGTTATCATTCTTCTTTGGTATTTTCATTTTTGGTAAAACAGAACGTTTTTCCTTTTTTTTATCAAAAGAAATATGTTCATCATACATACGAAATCCCCCTTAAATTACCGATATTATAGTATATTTAATAGAAAGTGTCAAATAATTGCCAAAAAGCAAAAGGAAAGTGCTATAATCATGAAAAAGGCGGGAAAGTTTATGGTTGAAGAAGAAATTCAAAAAAAAATTCATGAAGTATTAGAAAATGTTTTAGAGGAAAAATTACCAGAAATTTCGTTATCTCTAAAATCTATGGAAGAGTTAGAAAATAAAATTTGGGAATGTATAAAAACACAACAAGAAATAAATGAAAATAGAATCAGTAAAATGGTGAAAAGTGAATTAAAAAAAGCCTTAGTAGCCACGATTATAAAAAGCCCTACAAATAAAATAGGGTATATTATTATGGATCCACTAAATAAAATATATAAAGCATTAAATAATGAGTACAATTTAAAAGATGATCAAGAAAACTATCAAATTTTTGTTAACATCACTATATTTCTAATGATAAATACAAAGAAAGAATACCTTACAAATTGCATAAAGCAGTGGTATAAAAGAGAAGTTTTCATGAGACAAAAAAAGAAAGAAAAAAACGAACCAAAAGAAAATATTGAAAATTTTAATGAAAAAAGCAGCAATGAACCTTCTTTAATTGAACATGAATTTGAAGGTGACAAAGGAATCTTATACATGTGTTTACAAACTCTACCTGATGACGAAAAAGAATATATAAAAAATATCAAAAGCGAACTAGAGATAAAAAACAGAACAAAATATAATTCGATTATCATAAAACTAAAACAGGTTTCACGTTGCTACTTTCTATTAAAAATGGACTACCAATCATCCCGTGAGATAATTGAAGAACTAAGAAACATACAAAGAGAAAAAAATGTTTTACATGAAATAACAAGACTTCAAGAAAAATATTTTAGAAGAACTGATTTATCAAGAGAAGAAATTGTACAAGAAATAAACAAATTAAAAGATAAGGATGAAAGAAAATATAGAATGTTGCAAATATTCTTGGGAAGTCAATATGATAATGGGAAATTTCATGTAAGTGAAATTATAAAGAACGCCAATGAATTTATAAGATTATGTTTGGATAATAAAAAACGCAAAATATCTCAAAACATAACAACTCAAATTTTTAAAGGAAATGCATTAATGCAAAAAAATTGCATAGAATCCTTAGATTCTAAAATGCAAGATTATATACATAATATAGTATATGAACAGAACATAGAAGAAAATGAATATTATAATTACACAATGACAAAATTAAAAGAAGCAACCTGTTTATACTTCTTAATAAAATGGAAATATGAAACTAATGAAAGAATAATTGAGGAGTTAAAAAAGGCACTATCACAAAAAAATTATTTAATGGCATTAAAAGCCTTACAACAGGACTTTTATGCTACAAAAGGATATTCATATCAAGAAGGAAATTTAAAAGTAAGGAATCAAAATGAAAAGTCAAAAGAAGAATATGATGCTTTAAAAGTTTTTTTAGGAAAAAAGTATTACAATGGCGAAGATCCTGAAATAATTATGATGGCAGGACAGATTTTTTTAGATACTTTACCAGATAAAGCTGTGAAAAAACAAAGAGAACCTGAGATTAATCCTCATGAAATATTAAAAGAATTTCAGAAATATCCTGAATTGTATGCCTTTATAATTCAGAACCCAGAAATCAATATTCAGAAAATCAATCAACTATTTTTAAATAGAGAAAAAGATAATGAAGCGGGAAGCAGATATGCATTAGCTTCGCACAAATTATCTCGTCTGAAGATAGATTAAAAAAATTAAAGTATTTAAATTTAGCATACTATTTAATCATTACCAAATATAATTGTATAAATCTAAATAAAAAAATTCACAATATAAAAAAGAAGATAGTACAAAACATAATAATACAATAAATTGTTTCAATCTTCTAACAGATAGCAGAAGAAAAAGAGACTTTAGTAAACGAGTGTGTTTAAGTGAATGTCTCAAAAGAAAAAAGAACATCAAAATTAATCAAGCAGTTTGATGTTCTTTTTTTATTAATAAAAAAATGATTTATGAGAAGTTGAAAATTATTTAATAGACAATGGTCAGAAAAGTGCAAAATGATTTTTTCTCGATTTTAAGGGAATTTTAATTTTGAAACAATGTAAACAATGCGTAAAGTCGAGAGAAAAATTGACGTTAAGGTTTACAAAAGCAAACTTGGAATATAAAATGAATTTAGAACTGATAAAGAGAGGGAGACTAGCTATGAAATTGAAAAATATGAATAAGAAAAATATCCAAAATGTCATTGCAATATTTACTTGTTGTTGGATCCTAGTAATTGCAATTGTTGTAATCTATCATTTTGAAAAACAAGAAGTATTCCAATCAGATATTGCATTAGCAAATGAAGGAAAATCAGACGACTTTGTATATCTATCAGATATAGATTATATAGCAAGCGAATCAAAAAGTGGCTGGGGAAGCTTGTTAAAAGATAAAACAAGTAGCAATACCAAAATAACAGTAAAAG